>JBCCFA010000012.1:0-21253 GCA_039029975.1 Pseudomonadota bacterium | reverse complement strand
CGGCGGAGATACTGGAAAACGCCTCACTTGACCCGCGACCAAGTCGAGACATTCCGTTCCGCCGTCCTCATCGCTAAACGTTAATAAAGACTGCAGGCCCAAACAGATCCCTAGAAACGGCTTAGTGTCGGCCGCTTCTTTGATGACTTCAAGCAAGTCGTGATTGCGCAAAGCATCCACGCAATCACCGATCGCACCTTGGCCCGGAAATACGATTCTATCGGCGTCTCGAATGTCCCGTTGATTATCAGTTACGGCGACGTTCTGCTTTTTTGTTGCGACAGTTTCCAGCGCTTTGACAACGGAACGCAGGTTAGAACCGCCGTAGTTAACAACTCGGATTTGTTCCATAGCAGATACGGCAGATGGTGCTTACAAAGAACCTTTTGTGGATGGCATTTGTCCCGCTTGGCGTGGATCGGCTTCAACGGCGATTCGAAGCGCGCGACCGAAAGCCTTGAAAATGGTCTCTATGATGTGGTGAGCGTTGCGTCCGCGAATACAATCAATGTGCATGGTGACTTTCGCGTGATTAATAAATCCCTGGAAAAACTCGTGGAACAGGTCAACATCAAATTCACCGACCCGCGCCCGCGGAAAATCCACGTGATACTCAAGCCCCGGTCTTCCCGATAGATCTAAAACGACGCGCGACAATGCCTCATCCAGCGGCACGTATGCATGGCCGTAGCGACGTATACCGATTTTGTCGCCGAACGCTTCCGCACAGGCTTGACCAAGCGTAATCCCGATATCTTCGACCGTATGATGCGCGTCGATTTCTAAGTCGCCGTTCGCTTCAATATTGATATCGAACAGACCATGGCGAGCGATTTGATCGATCATGTGTTCCAAAAACGGCAAACCGGTGTTGAGTTTACAAGTACCCGTTCCGTCTAAATTTATCTGCACGGAGATCTGCGTTTCTTTTGTATTACGCGTTATAGTGGCTTGTCGAGCGGTCATGATGCTTCAAAGGAATGAATAGAGGCAGCTAATACATTAGCAAAGATCACCGTATAAGAGAAACTTTAGCAAGGGTTCATAGGGTAGCCGTTTTAACCAAATTGAAAATAGATACGCCAATGAGCTCTGAAATAGAATCGATCGTCGCGCCGGTAAAGGACTATTTAATGTCTTTGCAAACCAGAATTTGCGCGGCAGTTGAGGAATTCGAACCGACCACTCGATTCATTCGCGATGCATGGCAACGGGACGCCGGCGGTGGCGGAACAAGTAAAGTTCTATCGGCAGGGCACGCTTTTGAAAAAGCGGGCGTTAATTTCTCGGAAGTTCATGGCGACGAAATGCCGGCGTCCGCAACCGCCCAACGGCCGATACTTGCCGGTCGAGCCTTTCGCGCATTGGGCGTGTCTGTTGTCATTCATCCGCATAACCCTTTCGTTCCTACTACCCACATGAATGTCCGATTTTTCACGGCATTCAAGCCCGGGAGCGAACCGGTTTGGTGGTTCGGCGGAGGGTTTGATTTAACGCCTTACTACGGTTTTGTTGAAGACGCGGTGCATTTTCACAAGCAAGCGAAGCAGGCCTGCGACCCGTTTGGCGAGGACGTCTACCCGCGCTTCAAAAAGTGGTGTGACGAATATTTTTATCTTAAGCATCGCGAAGAAACGCGCGGCATCGGCGGGTTATTTTTCGACGATTTGAACGAGTGGCCACAAGCACGCTGCTTCGAATTTATGCAAAGCGTGGGCGATCATTTCTTACCCGCGTATATTCCCATCGTTGAACAACGGCTGCCTCACGAATTCGATGAAAATCATCGCTGGTTTCAAAAATACCGGCGTGGTCGCTACGTGGAGTTCAATCTGGTTTATGATAGGGGGACTTTGTTTGGTCTGCAGAGTGACGGCAGAACAGAATCGATATTGATGTCTTTACCACCTCAGGTGCGTTGGGAGTACGACTGGCAGCCAACACCAGGTACGCCCGAGGCAGCATTGTACGAACAATTCCTAAAGCCGCGCGATTGGCTCAAAGAACAACAGTGAGAAGTCATGACTAACGATGATCTTTTAGCAGAAATGCTCGAGCTCGACCCAGCAGCATTTTGCGACGCGGATAAAACCATTCGCGTCATGTCGCCGCAGATCGCCAGGGTTAATCCAGGAAAAAAACTCCTTGGGCTTGCGCGCACCGTCCGCTGTTACGATGACTTCCTATCGATAATTGACGCGCTAGACCAATCTGAACCGGGTGATGTGCTGGTGATAGATACACAGGGATCGACACGTGCCGTGGTGGGCGAGCTTTTTAGCCTAGAGGCTTCGCGTCGAGGTCTGGCGGGCATCGTCATAGATGGCGGTTGCCGCGATACCGAAACCCTGAGCACGCTTGAGTTACCCGTTTATGCCACTCACCGCACACCTGTTTCCGGCACGGTGCAAAAACTTTATGCAACCCAATGCGAGGTTATATGTGGCGGCGTGAGCGTTAGCCCTGGCGAGTTTATTTTTGGGGATAGCGATGGGGTCATCGTATTAAATCAAAATGAAGCAAGCGATTTGTTGGACCAAGCGAAGGCAATTAAGCAGGTCGAAAAACAAGTCATTGATGCCATGGCGGCCGGCAAGAGCTTAATAGAGCAAACGAACTTCAAATCACACAAGCAAGCAGTCGAAGCGGGCGAAGAAAGCAGTCGACTTAATTTCGAATAAGATCTCACATTAAATTTTCCAACGAAAATATCTCACCATGACAAACATCACCCCACAAACCTTAGCCGGCACCTGGCGCTTAAAAGACGCTTATGCTGAAAAAGATGGCGTAAAACAGGCCTTCCCACTCGGCGAGGGTACACATGGCCTAATCATGTACGATGATATTGGCCATATGTCCGCCCAGCTAATGAGTCACGAGCGAGTCTCGTTCAGCGCTCGCACACCCAAAGATATTCCGCTCGAGGAAATTTCTCGTGCTTATCATGAATACACCAGCTATTTTGGTACTTACACGCTCGACGTTGACGCAGGCACGATTACACACCATGTCGAGGGCGCGCTAGCGCCGCAGTGGATAGGCGGCGACCAACTTCGCTATTTTGCGTTTGATGGCGCGACATTGACGCTAACCACTCCGCCGATGAAAGTTGCTGACGGCAGCAAAGTGGTTAATACGCTGGTGTGGGAAAAAGCGTCCAAGCCATAGAGATTGAGTCTCAGGCTGAAAACTCTGGGTTTGCCACCTAGGCCGCATTTTCGTCCAAAGAGTATTTAATCCCAATTTGCACTGCTGCACGATGTTTTGCTTGGGCAAACATTCGAGGGTGCCATGGGAAACGCTATCCGAAACTTACATTCGCTAATGTACTCTAGCATTGCCGATCCCGCGCTGACCCAGCAAGATATCGCGAGCTTGGTGCAGCGCGCGCGCCGCTACAACGAACAGGAAAGCATCACGGGTTTACTGCTATTTCATGATGGGGTATTTCTGCAGGTGTTAGAAGGCGATCGAAAAAAAATTTCCAACCTATTTGAAAAGAAACTCATGCGCGACCAACGTCATTCCGCCTTAACGCTGTTTTATGATCAAGAGTTGGCGGAACGCCAGTTTCGCTATTGGTATTTAGCGTTTAGTGATTTATCCAAGCAAGTGACGCGCATCTCCTCACCTGTTCGCAAGTCTTTAAGCGGCAAGCATGGTTTATACGAGTTGACCAATAACACCTCGCGGGCGTTGGAGCTCGTTCAGCAAATTCACCGGCGGGTATTATGTCGCGAACATATTCGTCTAGTTGAAGACGATTCGAACGCATCGCTAAAGTATTAGCGGGCGTAACTAAACACTCACCCCTGAGGTAAACCGTTGGCTACCAGTACTTCGCGGAGCTGCTGAATGGCGGGGAATATCTCGTGGTTCCAATCTTCGCCTTGAGCATCGAAGGCAGCTTGTTCAAGTTCGCATATCCATCGATCTTCGGCGAAAATGCCGTTGGTGAACCAAACAATGAATGGCCACAATAAATTAATCACGCCGGGCATAGACGGTCGCCGAATCATCATCAATCCATAGGTGTGATTAATACGTTCGGCCCCATCTACCGGGATATACACGTTCCATAAGTCTAATGCGGGCTCTGAGCTGCCCGCCGTCCAAAACTTTAGAGTCTGATAAGGGTACTCCGTGCGAATCGTCATTAAATCTCGCTCAGACGGATCGGCATCCGGTCTTTTGCCTAACATGAATTTTTCGCCAAGCGGTTGTTTGCCGGTTGCGCGGACAAAGGTGTAATCGGCTTCCACCCAATTATCACCGCGTCGCACGTCGAGAAAAATTGTTTTAATGCCGCCCATCAATTTCCGATGCAAAAATTGATGGTTCATGTCCATGAGGTTTTCGTGCATGAAGGAATAATGACATTCAACCCGACGGTCTAAATAGCGTGTTTTGTAATTCGGATCGTTGGCCGACGGCACTAGCGGAAACTCTGCCGTTTCAAATCGTTCTTCGCTACCGGGAAAAATGAAAATTAAGCCGTATGCTTCTCGACACGGATATCGACGCACATTGTTCGGTTTCATGGTGCAACGATCGAGATACGGTACGCTCACGCATTTGCCGTCGCTATTGTATTTCCAGCCGTGGTAGGCGCACTTGATTGTTTGTTCTTCGACAACGCCAACGTCTAGTGGTACTTGCCTATGCGCACAACGGTTCTCTAACGCGAAAGCTTCGCCATTTTTTGGGCGTACCAAAACGATTGGATCGCCGGCATAAGTAACGCCTAGGGTTTTTCCCGGTTTTAGGTCGCGGGAGCGCGCGATCGGATACCAAAAATTTGGGTCCAACTTGGTTTTTCGAATGTCTCGGTGTTGGTTTAAGGTAGCAAGCGTGGCGCTTTGAGTTTGGCTCATTGGGCGATTCATTGGAATAATTTAATACTAGTATTGTACGCTAAAACGGCTCAACTCGCGGGAGTCCCAATTCAATAAAAGTATTTAAAAAATTCCCGCTTCAACGGCAAGGGCAAAACTTTCTCCAAGCGTGCGGCACTCGGCCAGCACCGCCTCATCAAAATCGCCTTTTGAGATAATGGGTTCAGCGACTTCGCGCCACCTTAAACCTGTAACAATGCGCTCAATGCTTTGCTTCGCTCCTTCGCCGTCGTTCCCAGCGCGAATTATTAAGGAATACGGTAAACCTTGAGTCTTTTCCAGGCAGGGATAATAAATTCGATCAAAAAAGTACTTCATAGCGCCCGACATGTAACCAAAATTTTCGGGCGTTAGTAATATGACGCCGTCAGCTTTAAGAATATCCGCCGCTTCAGCTTCGAGCGCATGCAGACGACGCCAGGATAATTGCCCGGATTCAGCTGCGCCGAGTCCAGCACATACCGAGTCGGTCATGCGCTCGGTGTTACCCGATGCACTATGAAAGATCACTAAAACAGTTTTCTCACCGTCATCCATTTTGCGTTGGCGACTTTTGGTAAGGCAATGGGATTCGGCAGTGGTAATTCAACACGTATAATCACCTTGATTTTTAGGGCGAGTGTGACATGAGCGAGAAAATAATTAAAACGGTGTCGGTCAGTGGTGGCGATTACAGCTACGCAACTTGGGAAGGCGAAGCGTGGCCGTTGATGCTGGTACATGGTATCACCGCCTCCCATATGGCGTGGCCACGATTCGTGCGTGCTTTCGGTCACGCGCATCGATTGTTCGCGCCGGACTTACGCGGTCGTGGCGCGAACGCAAAATTACCGCCTCCGTATGGATTTCAACAACACATTGATGACGTCATGACGGTGATGGACGCCAATCAACTCGAGCAAAGTATTTGGGTGGGACATTCGCTCGGTGCCTATATTGGACTAGAGTTTGCCTACCAGCATCCAGATCGAATTAAGGCCCTAGTGTTAGTCGACGGCGGGATCGCCTTGCCGTTGCCGGCCGACAAAAAGCCAGAGGAAGTGATCAAGGGAATTCTGGGCCCAGCTTTGGCGCGTTTGGAAAAAACATTCGAGTCACGCGCAGCGTATTACGACTTTTGGCAGAACCATCCAGCGTTTCAAGATGCAGAGGCGTGGAACGAAGACGTTAAGGCGTATGTTGATTACGATCTCACTGGTGATCCGCCAAACATGCGTTCAGTGGTTAACGCGGCAGCTGTTGAAAAGGATAGTTACGGACCGATGGCGCCAAGTATGGTGACTCGGATTGATGAAGTCGCAGTACCAACCCTGCTGTTAACGGCGCCACGCGGTTTGTTGAACCAAGCCAAACCTTTGTTACCGAACGAAGCTGTTAGACAAGCGGCAGCGCGAAATTCACATGTTACAGCGAAAGAAGTCGCCGATACCAATCACTACAGCATTTTGACCGGTAGTGGTGCTGCCCCAATGGCAGAATCAATCAAGGCGTTTTTGGCTCGTTTACCTTAGGTGCGGGCGGCACTTCAATCCAAAAAGTCACGGGGCCATCATTGGTTAAAGTAACAGCCATGTCGGCACCGAATTTACCAGTCCCTACCGGTGAATGTATCGCTTGCGCTTGTTTAACTAGATAGGAGAACAGGTCGCGCGAAATATCTGGATCAGCCGCTCCAGAAAAACTGGGTCGGGTCCCTTTACGGGTATCTGCAGCCAGCGTGAATTGCGGGACTAACAATAAACCGCCGGCGATATCGCCCAAGCTCAGATTCATTTTTCCGTCTTCATCGGGAAACACGCGGTAGCCTAGCAGGCGTTCCAATAAGCGATCGGCGGTTGCTTCATTATCGCCACGTTGAACGCCAACCAGTACCAGCAAACCGCGACCCACCGCGCCAATGGTTTCACCATTTACATCGACCCGCGCGTCTGTGATCCGTTGAAGCAGACCAATCATGATTTAGCTCCACCTATTACGCTGTTTTCTTGGCATGGCGGAGTCTTTTGCGGTCGCTCTCCCGCAAAATTCTTTTGCGTAACCGGATCGCCGTTGGGGTAACTTCAACCAGTTCATCGTCGGCGATAAATTCCAGCGCTTGTTCTAGATCTAGTTTTATCGGCGGCGTGAGCAAAATATTTTCATCATTGCCGGCGGCTCGAATATTCGTTAGCTGTTTTCCCTTTAAAGGATTCACGACTAGATCGTTATCCCGAGAATGGATGCCAACGATCATGCCTTCATAAACCTCTACCCCATGGCCGATGAACAAACGACCACGTTCCTGCAGATTAAACAGAGAGAAACCCAGCGCCTTGCCCGCGCCATTTGAAATTAATACACCATTATTGCGTTCCACTTGCGCCTCATCTTTGGCAGGCAAGTAATCTTCGAAAGAATGAAACATCAGCCCGGTGCCGGACGTCGCCGTCAGGAATTCAGTACGAAACCCAATTAGGCTTCGTGCAGGAATAAGATAATCTAAGCGAACACGACCTTTGCCGTCGGGCTGCATGTTTTTTAGATCGCCTTTTCTGTTACCAAGCCGCTCCATGATGGTGCCTTGAAATTCTTCCGGCACATCAATCGACAACTGTTCAAACGGCTCATGTTTCACGCCGCCGATGTCTTTTGTGATCACTTGTGGACGACCCACGCAGAGCTCAAAACCCTCGCGCCGCATATTTTCAATCAATATGGCTAAATGCAATTCGCCGCGACCGGAGACAACAAACACTTTGGCGTCGTCGCCGCTTTCGACACGCAGCGCGACGTTGTGAATTAGCTCTTGATCGAGTCGTTCCGCGATTTGTCGGGAGGTGACATATTTACCGTCGCGACCGGCTAGAGGGGAATCGGTGACCTCAAATGTCACGCTAACAGTAGGTTCGTCTACTGAAAGGCTTGGTAAGGGTTCAATATGATTTGGGTCACATAAGGTGTCGGAAATTCGCAGACCTTCGATACCCGTGATGGCGATAATATCGCCGGCGCTGGCTTCCTCTTGAGCCACTCGCTTGAGACCATTAAAGCCCAAAACCTCTAAAACTTTACCGCGTCGCTCTTTCTGATCGCGATCGATTACCAAAACCTGTTGGTTGCCTTTAACGCTGCCACGTTGAATTCGACCAATACCGATAGCCCCCACATAACTGGAGTAATCCAAGGAGCTAATTTGCATTTGGAACGGGCCGTCGAGATCGACCGCGGGTGGGGCGACGGCTTCGGCGATAAGCTCAAACAAGGCCGTCATATCTTGATCGTCATCATCCGGCGCGCGACGCGCATAGCCTAGCGTGGCAGAGGTATAAACGACGGGAAAGTCCAGCTGTTCATCGTTGGCCCCCAGTTGATCGAACAATTCGAAAGTTTGATCGAGTACCCAGTCAGGTCTCGCACCGTCACGATCAATCTTATTGATAACGACGATGGGGTTTAACCCTTTCGCAAACGCTTTTTGCGTGACGAACCGCGTTTGTGGCATGGGGCCGTCCACTGAATCAACGAGCAATAACACGCAATCAACCATCGATAGAATTCTTTCCACTTCCCCACCGAAGTCGGCGTGTCCTGGTGTATCCACGATATTGATTCGAAAATCTTGCCACAAGATGGCGGTATTTTTTGCCAGAATCGTAATACCACGCTCGCGCTCGATGTCATTACTGTCCATTAAGCGTTCGTGTTTATCCGCGCCTCGCTCGAGAGTGCCAGATTGTTTTAGCAGTTGATCAACGAGTGTCGTTTTTCCATGATCCACATGGGCGACAATCGCAATATTGCGAAGCTTTGTTGTCACGATTGGGTATTCCGTCGTCGGCGGGTGATATTAAAGGCGGCAAGTTAAGACGGCAGTCTTCTAGCAGGCCGCAATAAGCCGCGTATTCTACACCACCACCTTAAGAAGTATTGGCCGATAGCAATATTTGAGAACCGTTCGGGGGTCTAGATTGGCCAGTACGTATATGGCCGGCGATTTTAAACAGTATGCAAACAGGGTTAGGTGTTCTAACGACAAAGCGGTGCGCTTTCGTGATCGCCAAGGTTCGTGATCTAAAGAGGCCGCCATTCAGCGGCCTCTTCGAGCCATGTCAATTTACTCTACTAATCCTGAGCTTGGGCTAGAAGGAGACATCCCATTGGAAGCGGGCGCGATCGTCCGAGACGTCGCGACCTAGGAAATCATCTTCCAGGGTTAGGTGTGAGAAATCGAGGGTAAGTTTGTTGTTATGCCCAGCGAAAAACCAGTTCGCGCCAAAGGTAAACTCTTCGCGAAAATTATCCAGATTTCGGTCGAACCGATTCGGTTCCTCAACGAATGCATAGCGAAATGCGAGTTCCAGAGAACGCGGGATACTTGGAAATAGCCCATGGAAGAAATAGCCGCCCTGGGCATATAGGCCGGTTAAGTCGTTTTCGGTACCGTTTACGCGATCTTCAACCGTCTTCCAGTGGTATTCCTGCTGCAAAGATAAACCGCGCCATTTAAACGCAAATTCTTGCACCATCTGATCGATCTCAAACTGTCCTCGAGTAGCGTTCGCGGGACTGGCGAAACCATCTAAATTGCCGCAACCGGAAGATGACCATCGTGTGCAGCTACCTTTATTGGTGGCAGCGCCAAACGCCAGGCTGCCTGTCGGTTTGTCAGTGCGTTCGACGTCAGTTTGGCGCCACTTAAGATCGCGGCCAAAGAAGTTCCATTGCAGGCGACCCATGTACATCATGCTGTCGTCATTGTTGCGAACGCCGCGGCCTTCACCTGTGAACACGCCTGCCCAGTAACGGAGATCCGCAGGCGTCCCTTCGAATAACCGACCCCGCAATTGCACTCCGACCTGGCGGTCAATGGTAAACACGCGGTTAACGATCGAGCGTTCAACGAATTGCTGCCGACCCGAAGAATCTACCCGCTCGCGGTTGAAATCGATTTTCCACTGTCCGACGCGGAGATTAGCGAACGGAAACTTAGCAACGTCGATTCGCCAGTCGATGACCCGGGCACTTGCCGAGGAGCTACTGTCATCAACATCGCGGCTTGGCTGCAGGTCCACCTCGAAGTAATACTTCAGCCAATCTCGATAGCCGTGACCACCGATTTTCATCCGTAAGCGGCGTGCCTCAAAGGTGGATTCTTCCGTGGCCTCGAACGCCGAGACTTGCCGCGGATCACCAGAAGTCGGGTTGGTGTATCGAAGTTGCGCGCGCCATTGCAAATTGGTTTGCCAGTTGCCGTCTTGAGTTTCAAGACGAAAGCCTTTCTTGCCGTGGCTCGCCTTCACAGGAAAGTTCTCCTCGATGGATTTGGCGATTTTGTCGCCGACGGATGCGCCGATTTGCTTATCCACGGCAGCAGTGACTTTTTTATCCAGTTTTTCTTCGAGCTGTTTATCAACCTGTGCGGCGACCTCTTTTTCAATCGCTGGTTGAGAGCTTGCCGCGCCTGGCCCTAGGATATCCTGGCTAGTGAGGGATTCTTTCTGCATCAAACTGTCATATTGTGCTTGGGTAATGACGCCATTACCGAGCAAAATATCTAGCAGCGCCTGATCGGCAGCTATCGCTGATAGCGGTACAATTAGCGCAACGGTGGCCGCCGCGGAAATTAGTAAGTTTCTGAAAGATAAGCAATTCATTTAAATTTCTCCGAATTGGGCATGCGTCATAAAAATCAGCGGAACAACTTAGGGGATCATTTCGCGATGCCCCACCATGGGGCGAATTATGTGACAGGTTTGTGACAGAAATATTACAAGTATGCGAATGGACGATTTCGGCGTGAATCGCCGATTTTCTGCCCCACCAGAAACTAAATGGTTCAGGCTTTTTCGCTATAGATGGGAACGAAATTGCGCCGTCGGGCCGAGAGCGTTAAACAATTGAAGAGAATCCACACCACCGCTGACTTTCTACAGGCGGGTTATCTGAAATCGATACTCGAAGAGCGTGGTATTCAGTGCGTTTTAAAGAACGATTATTTGAGCGGCGGTGCCGGCGAACTACCCTTGAACGAATGCTGGCCGGAGATCTGGGTAATCGACGAACGCGACGAGCAATTAGCCGCGAAGATTATCGAAGAAAATCGGCAATCCAAGCACGGCGAAAATTGGGTTTGTAATAACTGTGGAGAGCAATTAGAAGCGCAATTTAGCCATTGTTGGCAGTGTGGGGCGTCACGTTGAGAGTAAATTTAAATGTCATAATTGGTACCTGACCTGACCTGACCTGACAGACAGCGTCAGATATTCGGAGAGCGGACGAGTGCGCCAGTGAGGCTACAACGTCTCGGTTGTGCCCACAAGAGACCTTCATCACCTTGACGTTGAGATGTTCACCTTCCAGAATGTCGTTTCCATGATAGCGGGCATACCTAAAGCAACCTCCGCACGGCAAGGCCATTGCTCTATTTTAGAAATCTAAATCTTGGAAGCGAATATGCATAAAAGATTTACCTCTCTCATTGGTCTGACAGCATTCATCCTGGCGGTGCCCGGAACAGCCGATTCGGCAGTTTTGGACCCTTTCGGGGCGCGCGCCCAAGTAAGGTTTCTACCTGTCGACTCCGTTAGTGAGAGTGCGGGGGAGCTGAGCGCAGTTGCGCGGATTGATCCGCTTACGGGCGACCGAGGTGAATCCGGTGCGGCGTCAGCCTCCGCCAGTATTCAAGGGCTTAAAGCCAGTGCCTTTAGTCAGGTCATGGGTGGCGCAGATGGGGAACCCGCTCGGGTCTTCAACGCAAATGCGTCCGCTAAGGTACAGTCTTTTAACGACCTTGTTTTCACCGATGAGACGGGCGCAGGAAAAACCCATACAGATGTGTCGTTAAGTTTTTTCCTGGACGGTTCGCTGGGTATCTCTGGGATAGACACCTTTGGAAGAAGTTTCCTTTCGCCCACATTATCGCTCGATTATGGCGTGGGACAAGCAGGGTTGGGGTTCCCGCCTGTGTTCCAGCAAATCGGCAGGCTTGCGTTTACGGACGCGTTTCAGACACCGATCGATAATCCTATTGCGCTGGCCACAGGAATATTTGCGGACTTAGAGTATCGGAGCTCTGATCTGATCTCCCAAGAGTTCACGACACCTACAGTGAGTGTTCCTCTCGATACGATTTTGAGCTTCAAAATGGAGCTGAGTGTCAGTGCGGGCGGGACAAGTAACGACGGCGATCAAATAGGGGCGCATGCCAACTTTGGGAACACTTTGACCTTTTCGCCCGATGCCTTCTTCAATCTCGCTCCGGGTATCACGGTCAACTCTGCTGAGTTGGGCTTGGTGAACAACAGCTTTGACCCGCCGTCGCCCATTCCCCTCCCCGCACCATTTCTACTTTTAGGCGCAGCTCTGGCAGGTCTCGGCCGGTTTCGAAGAAAAACCTCGTAACGAACCTCATTAAATCACGAAGAAACCCGACCACTGTTTCGGTTTTTTTATTCCGGTGAAAAAAACAATTAGGCGTATCAAGGACGGTTGCTGGCCGTTCACGTCGATCTCGCCCGCGTATACAAATGACCGCACCTGGCCGATCTCAGCCATCTAAAACCGCCGAGAAGGAAGATTTTCAGCGTCCGCTTTGAGATGAAGTTCCGACCAAATCTGACACCGTCTGTCAGCTTAAGTCCGAGCCATCAAAATTTAAAAACCTTGGATGTCCTTCCAACGCCTATCTCACGATTGTTCCCAATCGAGACCATGAAACCGCCAGCCGTTGATATTGCCTCGGTGGTCGTTTTCGTCTTTATCGCCTTCGAAACCCTCGGCGATGTTGGTGACGTCTTGATATCCATGCGCCATTAAATTTTTCGCTGCGGCAAGTGAACGGGCGCCGCTTCGGCATAACATCAATAAGGGCGTGTTCATACGCTCTCCCGCGCGAGCGCTAAGTGCCTCATCTACCAGCGCACAGAAATGTTCGTTTTCTTCCCAATCTGGGAACTCTTTCCAAGGAATATGGATCGCACCGGTCGGGTGACCTACGAATTCGTGTTCCACACGGCTCCGAACGTCAATGATTACAGCATTCGGATCTTCGTTACATCGCTTGGCGGCCATTACGGGGTCTACTTCAGGAATCTCTGCTTCCACGTATTCACCATTGTTGTTTCTTATGAATCTTCAGTATAGTTCGCCATCTGCCGATCTGGACAATTCATAAGTCATTTGTACTTTTCTGTTACATGATCAACCAGCTTCCTGCCACTATCGCCGCGATTGACCTCGGCTCCAATAGTTTCCACATGATCGTGGCCGAAACCGACAACGGGCACTTTAAAGTGATCGACAAAATGCGCGACATGGTGCGTTTGGCTGCCGGATTAAACGACAACAACAAATTAGATCCCTCAACGATGGACGGCGCAGTCGCGAGTTTAGAACGGTTCGGAGAAAGGCTACGGGATCTTGAGTTAGGTAGCGTGCGAGTTGTCGGTACCAACACCCTACGAAAAGCGCGCAACAGCGATGAATTTGTCTCTCGAGCCGAGGCGGCGTTAGGACACCCCATCGACATTATTGCCGGTAGTGAAGAAGCACGACTGATTTATTTAGGCGTTTCGCACGGCCTTGAAGACGAATCAGAAAAGCGCTTAGTGATGGATATTGGTGGCGGCAGCACCGAGTTTATTGTAGGTAGGCACTTTGAGCCGTTGCTTGCCGAAAGCCTTCATATTGGTTGCGTCAGTATGAGTAAAGCATTTTTTTCGGATGGGGAGATCACGGAGAAACGGTTTCAGCAAGCGAAGTTATTTGCCCGCCAAGAAATTGAACCCATTGAAGAGAAATACCGCTCAACCGGTTGGCAAACGGCGATCGGGGCTTCCGGGACCAACTTGGCGGTCTACAAGGTGGTGATGGAAAATCAGTGGTCACGGGACGGCATCACTGCAGAAGCGCTGAACACACTCAAGGAAGAATTGATCAAAGTAGGTAACATAGAAAAAATAGATTTCGCCGGCTTATCGAATGAACGACGCCCAGTGTTTGTGGGCGGCGTGGCGATATTGTGTGCCGCCTTCGACGCGCTGGGCATACAGCAGCTGCGGATTTCGAATAGCGCGTTGCGAGAAGGTTTGCTCTACGACTTACTAGGGCGTATTCAGCATGAGGACGTGCGAGAATCGACCGTTGAAAATTTACTCGACAAATACCAGGTCGATCGTGCGCAAGCTGAGCGCGTATTTCTAACAGCACGAGATTTTTGGCAGCAAATTGCCAGTGATTGGGCAATAGAGGACGAAAACAGCTTAGGGTTGCTGCGCTGGTCCGCCCAGTTGCACGAAATCGGTCGGGCGATCGCGCATAGCCAATATCAGAAACACGGTAGTTACTTACTGGCTAATATGGATTTGCCGGGATTCGCACGGGGTGAACAACGTCGATTGGCCGCGCTTGTGCGCCTACATAGACGTAAATTATCTGAGTCGGTATTTGCAACGTTTACTGACGAGTGGCAGGAAAAATTGAGAAAGTTAACGGCCCTATTGCGCCTATCGGTCGTTTTGCATCGGCGACGTAGTGTGCTTGATCTACCGGAAATCGCCGTACGGGTAGCGGACCGCACGATTAAATTGCAGTTTCCCGAGCATTGGCTCGATGAACACCCATTAACCAACGCGGATTTGGAACAGGAAGCGGCCTATTTGAAAGCCGCGAACTTCAAACTGAAATTCAAATAAGCGCTGCGATCGACTTAACCGTTATCGGCAAATTTTTCGAGCAAAATCCGCTGAGCATCTTTCGGTTTTGAGGACCCCGGTTTAGAGCGAATGTAAGTACCATCTGACTGTAGAATCCAGGCTCGAGTATTATCCGATAGATAATTGTTTAAACCTTCATTGATGATTCGGTCACGAAGTGTTTCGTCCTCAACCAAGAAACACGATTCGACTCGACTGAAAAAATTTCTGCCCATCCAATCGGCGCTAGATAAATAAACGTCCTTATTGCCACCGTTATGAAAGTGAAATACGCGGGTGTGCTCGAGAAATTGGCTAACAATTGAGCGGACGGAAATATTTTCCGACACCCCTTTTATCCCTGGCCGCAGCGCGCATACGCCACGCACGATGAGATCAATTTTCACGCCGGCCTGTGAGGCTTCATATAGTGCTTGGATAATCTTCACTTCTATAAGCGCATTCATTTTCGCAATAATGCGCGCCGGTTTACCCTTGCGAGCTTGTTCTGCTTCGCGCTCAATAAACTCAATCATTGATTTGTGCAGCGTGAAAGGCGACTGTAAGAGCTTCTTCAGCTTGCCCGTGCGGCCGGGAGCAGTTAACTGATGAAAAACCTTTTGCACGTCATCACCAACATCACTGTCGTTGGTAAATAGGCTGTAATCGGTATATAGGCGCGCGGTTCGAAAATGATAATTTCCGGTGCCGAGGTGAACATAACGCTTTAAGGACTTCCCTTCACGCCTTACCACCAAAATCATTTTTGCGTGTGTTTTATGACCAGCAACACCATATACAACGTGTGCGCCAGCGTCCTGAAGATCATGTGCAAGTTCAATATTCGCTTGTTCGTCAAAACGTGCTTTGAGTTCTACCACCACGGTGACTTCCTTACCGGCACGCGCGGCATCGATCAAAGCTTTAACTATCGGGGAATCCGAACCTGTGCGATACAACGTTTGCTTAATCACCAAAACATTTGGGTCATTCGCGGCTTGGCGTAAAAAATCAAGCACCGGAATAAACGATTCAAACGGATGATGCAGCAGAACATCGCCTCGTTTTAGATGGCTGAAAAAATCGTCTGATTGCACCAAGCTCGTTGGTCGCCCGGGCGTGAACGGCGGGTATTTGAGATCTGGCCGCGCCACCATGTCGGGCACCGCCATTAGGCGCGTTAGGTTGACCGGTCCGTTACAGGTAAAAATTTCGTCATCAGCCAGGTTAAATTCATGCTGCAAGCGCGATATCATTTCTCCTGGGCAATCATCGGCCACTTCCAAGCGCACCGCATCGGCAAATTTATGCTGTTGCAACTCGCCTTCTAAAGCGCGCGCTAAATCTTCTACTTCTTCTTCATCGACGAACAAATCGCTGTCGCGAGTTACGCGAAACTGGTAGCAACCGGTGACTTTCATGCCCGGGAACAGATCGTCGACGTGCGCATGAATTATTGACGAAAGAAACACGAACTCATGCGGACCACACGCACTTGGTTCTGGAATATTAATGATTCTTGGTAATGAACGTGGTGCTTGAACAATGGCCACGACGCTGTTTCGCCCGAACGCGTCTTTGCCTTCGAGTGAGACAAGGAAATTTAAACTCTTGTTGAGAATTCTGGGAAATGGATGCGCGGGATCCAAGCCAATGGGACTAAGCATTGGTGTGAGTTCACGGTTGAAAAAACGCTTTACCCAAGCGGCTTGTTTTTTGTTCCAAGTAGAGCGCTTTAAAAAATGGATATCTTCTTCAGCCAATTCCGGCAAAAGAATGTCGTTTAAGACGCGGTATTGTTCTTTAACAAGTGCATGCGCGCCATCGCTAATGAGCGCCAATTGCTCGGCAGGGCTTAATTGGTCCGGCCCGGTCTGTCCAGAGCCATAGGCAAGTTGCTGCCGCAGTCCAGCGACGCGTATTTCGAAAAACTCATCTAAATTACTACTCGAAATACACAGGAACTTCAGGCGCTCAAGTAGCGGGTTGGCAGTGTCTTTAGCTTGCTCGAGAACTCGTCGGTTAAATTCCAACAAGCTGAGTTCCCGGTTAATAAATAAATCCGGGTCATTAAGGTTTAGCGTTTTCGCATCCATCGATATTGGGCATTGTTTTGGTGCAGGTCGGCGCTTGCAACTTAAAGAGGATTTTCCCTCTTAGCGGCGCTCTAGTGGTAAACTTTCGCCGTCTCGTTCTTCCCATTATAGCGTATAGCGATTTTCCCAAGTCGGTTCTAAACATTGGATTAAGTTGATCCAGCTAGGAGCCTATTGTCGGTAGTAAGTCGCTAAGGGGTATGCGAACGAGCGGGGAATTTTCTAATCACACAGAAGTAAGGGTAGATCGACACTGATATGGCGAAAAAAGATCGAAAAAAACTAAAGGGCAAAAACAAGAAAAAAGTCACGTTGACGGCGGAATCAGCTGACCGCCATGTTTTGTATGAGAAATCAGTGCAATCGGTAGAACCAGAAATTGATTTTGTTGATGAGTTTTTTTCCCGCACGCGTGGTCGGGTCGCCAGATACTTACGCGAAGATTTTTGTGGTACCGGCAACACCAGCTGCGAGTGGGTTAGAAGACGGCCTAGTAACTATGCATTAGGGGTGGATTTAGATACCGACGTTACTGCTTGGGGCGAAAAGCATCATATCGCGGCGCTAAATACCGACCAACAGGAACGAATTGGTCTGATTAACGAAAACGTCCTGGAGGTTAAAACGCAACCACAAGATGCGATCCTTGCGATGAATTTCAGCTATATGATTTTCAAAACGCGCGACACCATGCGCGACTATTTTAGGAACGTTCACGCGGGGTTAATCGATGATGGCATATTCTATTTAGACTGCTTTGGTGGATACGATGCCTTTCGTGAGATGAAGGAGAAAACCGCCTACGACGATTTTAGCTACATCTGGGAACAGGCTGCCTTCAATCCAATCACGAACGATATGCTTTGTCATATACATTTCAAATTCAAGGATGGGTCGTGGCTTAAACGTGCTTTTACCTATGAGTGGCGCTTATGGAGCCTGCCTGAAATAAGAGAGCTCCTTGGCGAGGCAGGATTTAAAAACGTCACGGTTCATTGGCAAGGTTGGGACGAGGACCAAGAAGAGGGCAACGGTGAATTTACACCCGTGACCAACGCCGACGCGGATGCCGGTTGGATAGCCTATATTACCGGCGAAAAATAGTTATTTATCAATATTTTAGCTATTGTCATATGCTTGTAACATTTGCTGCTTCTAATACGCCCATCAAATTCAGATGTGGAGGATAAGCGTGAAGAAATTCTTTTTAGTGTGCTGCTCTGTAATTGCCGTTGGGATTGTCTCTGCCGTTCACGCCCAAGATGGGGTGGATCCGGATCTGCCTGATTACGCCAAAGCAAGCGGTGTGTCGGGCAATATATCGAGCGTCGGCTCAGATACGCTAGCGAATCTAATGACGTTGTGGACAGAAGAATTTAAACGCCTATACCCGAACGTAAACATTCAAGTCCAAGCGGCGGGCTCGAGTACTGCCCCGCCTGCACTGACCGAAGGGACATCAAATTTCGGGCCAATGAGTCGGAAAATGAAAGACAAGGAAAAAGAGGCATTCGAAAAGAAACATGGCTATAAACCGACCGCGATCCCGGTCGCCATTGATGCCTTGGCTGTCTACGTGCATAAAGATAATCCAATCGCAGGCCTATCGATTCCTCAGGTGGACGCCATCTTCTCGGCAACACGTAAGTGTGGTGGCGATGCTGATGTAACCACGTGGGGAGACCTGGGCATGACCGGCGATTGGGCGTCGAGAGCGGTCCAGCTCTATGGACGTAACTCAGTTTCAGGCACCTACGGATATTTTAAGAAAAAAGCCCTTTGCAAAGGCGACTTTAAAGATACCGTGAACGAGCAACCAGGATCCGCTTCGGTTGTGCAAGGGGTAACAAAATCGATCAATGGTATCGGTTACTCCGGGATTGGGTATCGAACCTCTGGGGTGCGCGCTGTGCCATTGGCTAAGAAAGAAGGCGGCGATTTCGTTGATGCAACGCCAGAGAACGCCGTTACCGGTAAATTCCCGCTATCGAGATTTCTTTACATCTACGTTAACAAACATCCCAATAAGCCGCTTTCGCCGTTGGAAAGAGAATTTGTGAAGCTGCTACTGTCAAAAAGTGGTCAAGAAGTTGTGCTAAAAGATGGTTATGTTCCGCTGCCAGCGAAGGTCGCGGCGAAGCAACTAACCCAGCTAATGGAATAAGCAGCGCGCGCTTTGCTGCTATAAGACCCTGCTGGTGGCTTTCGCCAGCGGGGTTTTTTATGTTGGCAAACGCTATGATGATGGTTCCAATTTTATGCTAATCAAGCGATCATAACGGCTTCAGATCACCACCCAGCTGTGAGCGATTTCATTGTCTAGTTCCGTTATCAATACCGAGACGGCCGGTAAGCAACGTCTTCGTCAATGGCGCATGCTTAAAAACCGGTTATTCGGTACCACGATGGCGGTCGGCGGCATCTCGGTTATCGTTGCGATACTGTTAATCTTCTTCTATCTATTCTGGGTTGTGGTACCGCTTTTTGTGCCACCAAAAGTCGATGCCGCGAAAACGTTTAGCTTACCGTTAAACGTTTCCGATAACCCGGTGGTACATCTCTCGCTTGAGGAATACGCTGAAATCGCTTTTATCCTACAAGCATCAGGAGATTATTCATTTTTAGATGCGCAAAAGGGTAGCGAACGCTTAACAGGTAGAATCAAGAAGCCCGGCGAGCAGGATATTGTTGCGGTTGCCGATGCGGATCCGGCTACCCGAATGATTTTCATGGCTACCCGTGATGGAAACCTGGTCGCGATAAAGCCAGAATACGCGCTGAGTTATCCGAATGATGTTCGGCATATCACGCCTTCCTTAACGTATCCTCTCGGTGAGTCCGGTATCGCGGCAATCGACGGTGTCGCTGAGCCACGATTAATTAGCGGTCAAGGCAATGAGGAAGAAATTACTGTCGCCGTCTATGACAGCAACGGCAGGTTAACTCTAATTCACGTCGCGATAGAAGAATCGTTTCTCGATGAAGAAGTATCCACCGAAGTAACGAGTGCGGATATTCCACTTCCTGATGGGAACATCAAAGATTTAGATGTTGATATAGACCAACGAGAATTGTTCATCGCTACCGATAAAGGTGAGCTTTTATATTTCGATATAGAAGACAAGTCGGAACCGCGACTGGTCGATCGCGTTGTAACTGGAGAACTAGGAGAGATTACCGAACTTAATTTTCTCGCTGGTGGCATATCCATCTTAACTGGCACCGCGAACGGAAGTATTGCGCAGTGGTTTCCCGTTCGGGACAGCAGCAACAATTATCGTTTGGAAAAGATACGCAGCTTTGTCGCCGATGGAGCGCCTGTCACATTTATTCGACCAGAGTATTTTCGCAAGGGTTTTGCCAGCGCGGACGAAAAGGGCACCGTTAGTTTTTTTCACACAACCTCAGAGCAGAAGCTCATGAGCTTTCAAGCCGGGCAAAGCCCATTGGTAGCAATGGCATTAGGTCCTCGCGCTAATGCACTTTTAACTGTCCAAGATGACAGCACGGCGAGTTTCCGCGAAGTTCACAATGAGCATCCTGAAATTTCGTTTAAATCTTTATGGCAAGAGGTCTGGTATGAAAGCCGCTCAAAGCCCGAATACATTTGGCAATCTTCCTCTGCTAGTAGCGATTTCGAACCAAAATTTTCTTTAACGCCGCTCACTTTTGGCACCATTAAAGCGGCTTTCTACGCGATGTTATTCGCGATGCCATTGGCAATCTTGGGGGCGGTCTACACGGCCTACTTCATGACGCCGAAAATGCGGTCGTTCGTTAAACCTTCGGTAGAAGTGATGGCCGCGTTGCCCACAGTTATTTTGGGTTTTCTGGCCGGTCTATGGTTAGCGCCATTGGTCGAGCTTTATCTACCCGGCGTATTTATTGCGACTATTTTTGTCCCTCTCTCGTTCATCTTAGCTTCCGCTGCCTTCCAAGCGCTCCCGCAAAGAATTAAATTTCTGATTCCGAACGGCTGGGAAGCTGCCTTACTCATACCTTTAGTGATTTTCGGCGTGTGGTTTTCGTTTCTAATCAGCCCATCAGTAGAGACGATGTTTTTTGACGGCAATATGCCCGCCTGGGTGACAGAACACTTGGGTCTTGCCTACGATCAAAGAAATTCTCTCGTGGTTGGTATGGCCATCGGTTTTGCCGTTATCCCAACGATTTTTTCTATTAGCGAAGACGCTGTCTTCGGCGTGCCAAAACACCTCACCACCGGATCATTAGCGTTGGGTGCAACCCCTTGGCAAACGGTTGTGGGTGTTGTGCTATTAACCGCGAGTCCGGGCATTTTTTCCGCCGTGATGATTGGTCTTGGCCGTGCAGTTGGCGAAACAATGATCGTGTTAATGGCAACGGGCAACACGCCAATTATGGACGCGAATATTTTTCAAGGGTTTCGTGCCCTATCGGCAAATATCGCCGTTGAGATGCCGGAATCGGAAGTGAATAGCTCACATTACCGAATACTATTTTTAGCGGCTTTGGTGCTATTTACTTCCGATTCCGGCATCTCAACGGCGATATTTGCCGATAGGGCACGAAACCCTTGAAAAATATTCGCGTCCATAATTGGCGTGTT
>JBCCFA010000011.1:0-21319 GCA_039029975.1 Pseudomonadota bacterium | reverse complement strand
GATGCACTATAAAGCGACTCGACTACTCCGCCGCCTTCCTTGTAATTCAAAGCCAGCTCGGAATATCCGAGCAATTCAAACTTCGGATTTTGCAGCGCTTCTTCGACTACCCAATTTGCCCCTATCAATGTACCGACTTCATCAGGTGGTACTTCACCGTTAACTGATGCGAAGGCACTGTAGATACTCGAGTCCTGCGGCTGATCTAAGACGCTACCAAAACTAGCGGTTGTTCGTGAACTCTCGGCACTATCGTTGACTGCCGTGGCTGACGATCGAACCACCCCAAAATTTCCGGATTCGTCCCTTCTTGTTTCGCTTGTTGCATGAGCTTTCCCACTAAAGATTGCGGATTCAGCCGACGCGAATGAAATTTTGCCACTGGCAATTGCAGTGGCGTTCGCATCACCGACACCGAGCGCGTTCGCGGTGGCGTCACCTCGGCCAGAACCTGGAATTCCGGCCGGGAAGCCCGGTAGCCCAATCGGAAAGCCCGCGATTCCAGAAGCAATGGCGATTGAATCACCACCATCTTCTGCAATACTAACGGCTGTCGCCATCCCATCGGCGCTTTGGCTTCCGCCGCCGCCAACTCCGTATGCGATAGCAGTCGCGCTTCCGGAGGTGTTCGTAGCCGAACTCAGAGCCGTCCCTCCACCCGCGTTACCCTTGTTTGAAAAACCGCCAATGGCTTCCGTTTCAACTGTTAATGCATCACTATCTTTAATTCGGGCTAGGCTGCTGATTGCATCACCTCCATCACCATCGCTACTTCTAGCGCTATTCCCACCTCTCCCTGCAACCGCAGTTTGAATCAGATGCAATTCGCCCGTTGTAGCCCCATCGATAACGTCGATAATCTGAATACTTTTACCACTTCCAGCCTGGGATTCAGAAAAATTGGAGCCACCACCACCTCCTTCGGCTCTTCCAAGCACGATGACCTCAGAGCCATTTGTAGATTCGGCCCATATGTCACCTAGCACGGCTGCTCCTCCGCTTCCTCCGTGCCCTTCTCGCCCATCACCACCAGCACCCCCTATGGCGTTCGCTATTACTCCAACGCTTGCGTTGGCGACTACAGATATTGTGGCCGTAGCTGTACCTCCGACCTCGGCATCTGCATCACCGTCAACGACACTCCCGCCAGAACCACCTATTGCCTCGCTTATAGCAGATACGGCCATTGAATTTTTGTCTATTAGTGAAAGGGCGGACATTGCATTTCCCGCGGCGCCACCAAGAATCGCCCCATTGGTAAAACTGTTTGCACCTTCTCCGCCCGCCCCTCCGCGCGCTGATTGCGAAAGACTTAAGGCGCCAGCGGTCAAACCTGATACAGCGTTAACTAAGGTTGAATCTGCCCCATTACCACCGATGGTTCCGGCACCACCCGCACCCCCGACCTGAACCGCGTTAACTGAAACCGTACCCGAACTGGAAAAGCCCGACGCTTGCGCGCTACTTTCACCCCCATCTCCGGCATCACCTCCACTCGAGAAACGGCCACCCCTTCCACCTGTCCCACCCGTTGCTTCTGCTGTTACGAAGACGGTTGAGTCATTAGCGTTTCCGCCACTTGCGGTGGCAACTGCGCTGCCACCATTGCCAGATAAAGCCGGTCCTCTGGTGTTTGATCCAGCTGACCCACCTGTTGCCTTTGCGGTGGCATTCAGATCGCCGAAAGCTTGCAGAAAAATATCGGCAGATGCGTCGCCGCCCGCACCGGTTATATCATCAACAGGGTCGATGGAATTTAATATTGAGCCACCCGCTCCACCAATCGATTCGCTAGTGCCAATTAATTCGCTGGCAATAGTGTCGATGAATGTTAGCGATGAATTAGCAGTTCCCGAAATCGCCGCGGTCTCACCATCAAAGAAACCGGAAAGGCCTGCGTCGCCGCCTTCGGCGATTTGCCTCAGCGTTAGCGTGCCACTAGTACGACCATCGACAGCATCTACAATATTACTGTTTCCGCCAGCACCGCCGAACTCCCCGCCACCACCATCGCCACCTATCTGACGCGCCGTTACTGTAACCGCACCGCCGCCTAGCGATTCTCCAAATGCAACCGCCTCGGCGGTTCCACCCGGGGTACCGTATTCGTTGCTGTCCTCAACGCCATCACCACCTCGGGCTGTAGCTGTTACGTTGACTTCCGAAACACCGTTATTCGTACCGTTCGCACTCGAACTTGCGCGACCACCACCGAGACTACCTAGTGCCGCATCGAAAACGTCAACGACGCTATCACCCTCAGCTATTCCTTCCGATGAACTCGACGTATATGTGCCCCCGACACCACCGATGGCTCCCAGCGGGATATCCGGAAAATATATCGAATCACTCAATCCGCCGGACACGCTCACGGTATGCCCGTCTCCAGTCGTGCGTGCGCGAGCGACACCCTCCGCATCACCAAGGTAGTTACCTCTGGCGGCGGCAATGGCTGTTGCCGAACCGGAATCGTTGATAGCTTGCGCGTGGGCTACACTTGTACCTGTAACACCTCTCATTCCCCCTCCAGAACCTACGCCACCGGACCCACCGGTCGCGGCACTCCGAACAGTTAATGACTCGACCGATTTTTGCCGGGTCAAACTACTGAATGCGTCGCCCCCGTTACCACCATCACGAGTTGCTAACCCCTCTACCGTTCCACCGGTGCCGCCGATTGCCGTTTGCGAAAGATATAATGCTCCAGTTGTTGACCCATCCACAGCATCCATTAGTGTTACACTTGCGCCGTTTTTACCCGGGCCCACTGAAACGTTTTGAGTCTTCCCCGCCGACCCAGCACCCGCAATACCGTTAACCTGGACAGAGTCGCCTGTTGTAGATTCCGCATATACTGTCCCGAGAGAAACTATTCCGGGCTCGCCGCTTATTGCTCCATCACCACCTGGACCGGCATTTGCTTGAACCGTTAACGTAATCTGACCCGGCGCGATTATTTGGGCCTCCGCGCTACCATTACCTCCGTCCCCTCCGGCAAGACCGCCGTCTCCACCTTCCCCACCGGCAGCGCCAGTGTAAATTTCCACATTCCCCCCACCGGTATTTTTGGAAGATATGAACGAATACCCGTTACCACCATTCCCCCCAGTCCCTGCGCCCTCTGCGTTACCTCCATCGCCGCCACGCGCGATTTGGTTTAATGTTAACAGCGCACTTGTCGACCCCGACACCGTATTAATTGCATTAGAGTCCGCGCCACGCCCACCTTTGATTTGTCCGCTACCGCCATGACCAGCCATTTGTTCCGCCCTAACCAGTACCTCGCCACCGCCAACAGATGCTCCATGCGCTAATGCGATTGCAGTTCCACCTTCCCCACCCGTTTTTCCCGCGATAATACTCGAGCCCCCTATTCCGCCTCTGGCTCTGGATGAAGCGATTACGATTTGCGAACCTGCATTAAATCCATCGGCGATCGATACCCCAGTGCCGCCCATCGCGCCGCCGCCAAATCCTCCCGCGCCACCATCTGCGCGATCTGTAACGGATACGCGACTATCACCGGTCGCTATACCCTTCGATACACTAATTGCGTCCCCGCCACCACCTGCGCTTAGTTCTAGGGTTCCCCCTCCGCTATTAAGGACACGCCCACCGGCGCCGCCTAATGCCCTCCCGCTTACGTTAACTTCGTGACCAACACCACTGCTCGCGCCAAAGGCGGTTGATTCTGCGTCGCCACCTTTTCCACTAGGTCCTGAATTATTAGACCATCCCCCTCGACCACCAAACGCTTGCGTACTTGTTGAGACCGCCCCTTCTGAATTAAAAGCTGTTCCAATCGTTACGGCTTTACCGCCGTTTCCTCCTGCCTCATCACCTCGCCCGCCATCGCCGCCTATTGCTTCGGCGCGAGCGGTCGCACGACTTACATTGGATACCGAAACGATTGCCGTCGAATTGCCGTCTCCGCCTTTTCCACCATCGCTACCGTCTCCACCATCACCACCAAAGGCAAAGGCGGAATTTGAAATATCGTGAATCGAATCGGCCAGAGCGTCTGCCGACATGCCAGCCATCCCAATTGTCCCTCCTGACCCTGGGCTTCCATCTGCGCCGGTCACCGCGACCGTAGCTGCGTTTGAGTGCTCAAAATAAATCGTGCCAATCATGAGGCAAAGAACTAGCGGTAGAAAAGTTAAGGATTGTTCGAATTGATGCGTCTCTATTTCAATAGCATTAGCCGATTCTGTTGCGTTATATATTTTTACTTCCATGTAATCTGAACCCCTTCTGTTTGGTAGGTCGTGACCGGTTCGATTGTATGTCAAATACACACCCGACGATTGCGATTAAAAGGCTAGCAGTCAGAAAACTGTACCTTGGATATCGAAGACTGTGATAATCGAAAATCTCGTCGCATACCTCATCTTTCGCATGCATAACATACGAAAAACTAATAAACAATATGAGCACCGATCGCGGGCTGATTAGATTTTTCCCCCGAGCATCTCGCTTGGAGACTTAATCAATAATCTAAAGTCCGCTAGATCCTTACTCGCTTCGCTAACAGCTCGACTGATCAACAAAGGTGATTGGCTTTAGGAACAACTTGAAACGGTGTCGCTACTATAATCAATTGAGCGACTAGTTTCATAATGACAAAACGATTGAGCCGGTATGTTCTGCCTAACTCATTAATGGGCTCGAATACGATCCTTGGTAAGACAAAACTAATAGGAAAAAATTATGACGTACTGCTACGGTCGCTACAACTGCAGTATGGTTTGCAACTTCTGTCGGCCAGCGTGTAGGGTCTGCATTCAAGGACACGGATAGATTAATTGCCTTAATCCGCGATTGGATTCGGATTAACTAGTTAGCTTGTCAATTTCCCAGGCGATCGCCCGAGACTCGGAAGATTCGTTGAAGACATTTAGTGAGACTGGAACTTCGCCGAAATTAAAGGAATAGTCGATTCAGCCAATCGTATCCAAGATGATTCGAGGAATCGCCATGCTTGGATAAATCAATCTCTCGCGATTCGAAACATTGTTGCGAAAATAGCGATTTCTGCCGAATCTTACCGCGACTACTTTCATCACCTTCGTATCTCATCTTATTCTTAGAACTAGAGGCTTGCAGTATCCAGAAGATTTCACAGCAAAAACTTTCGCTAATCGAGAAAGAAAAAAGATAGCCCAACGCGCCACTACTACTCTTTTTCACGTAACTCTAGGATAAAATCATCAATCTGCTGGGCTAGGCTGAACGCAGTTCGTTGAGTCATCCGATCATCAGTCATGTGGCCGCGGACCTCAGATTCGGCGTGACCGACAACCTGACCGGATTGCACATCGACCAAATACAAACGAATCCACGATTCCATAAAACTAAATTTCCGCAGCTTTCCCAACGCAACCCATCGGCAATTTTTCGATTCAGCCATTTCAATTGCAGAAGCTGGAAAATTGATTAGATAGCCATTGGCGATTTGTGCCCGCATCTCATTGGAGGTCTCTGCTAACACCACCCGATGTCCAAATGAACGCAATCCTTTTTCAACAAACGGGGCAAGCGACGCGACACGACGTTTTTCGTCTTCAACATGCGGCAACAATGTATCGTCGTCCAAACCAAACTCTAGGAGCATTAACTTTTCTCCGCAATACCCATTGACGATTCCCGCTTGGCATAAGAGAATCAAAAAGAGTCTAGCGATTAATTTTTCAACGCGAACCTTCATCTTACTAGTACACCTTCAGCTCGCTCTCGCCATCGACTAGCCGAATATCACCAAAAGCGCCCGCACCCTGCACTTTCTTAAATATCCCAACACCGATTAGCCAAACCCCCGTAACACGCTCTGGTAACTTGCCGCCAACAGCCATTTTGTAATCTTTGAGAATCGATTTTTCTTCGCTAATCCACTCTCCGAGTCCAGCAGCGCCTGATCTCGCAACGATATGTGTTTCTCGAAAAGACCATCCTGGAAGCGGACAAGCATAGTGTTCACCCGCGTTCATCTCTTTACTCCAGTAATAGGTGAGGTCTTGCCCATTATCGAAAGCGATAGCAATACTCAAATAATCGTGCGATAAGGCGGTATTTTCGGCCATGACGCCGGGTATTTGGTCCATCTTCCATGTCCAATTCAGCGTTGTATTTTCGGTCAGTCGAACATCGATGCCGTAGGTAATAATCGACACGTCATTGTTAATTTGCGCATTGATTGCTCGCGATGGTGCATTGCTACCGCCCGGCTTGGCCTCTTCCGACCAGATCTTCGAAGGTCCCAACTCGTGCAAAAAATGCCATCCCTTCGGTGCCGACGCTGGCCCTTCCATTACATTCGCAATAACAACCTTTGCCCAAATTGAATTGTCATTTGAGACTATCTTATTCATCTCCTGTGCAACATTCGTCCCGGGATTCCACTTCACCACCAGGATGCTAACGCCGCCGCCAGAATCGAGACTGTTAAGTGGCGGTTCCCCGTCATATTCACCTTCCTCGCCCAGCCAACGGACGGCGGGATAGAGTTTAAGTTCGAGACTACCGTTATTTTCTGCGTTGAAGGTATGCGCGGCCGGTCCCCTGAAAACCTCCGTACCGCTACCAATTCGTTTCCACACAGCAAGGTCGGCTTCAAACGAAAGGTTAAAAGCGTAAGAAAGCACCTGCTGCCCCTCGGCGTAGGTTGTTATTAGGTCTCCCCGCTCAACGGGCATCCCCGTATCAACCCAGGGCCCTACGTCACCGCTTAAATAAATAACCTTGATGGCAGCGATAGCTTTAGAGCCCACTAACGCTAAGTGCCGTTTAACCCTTTTTTCAAATTCTTCATGGGTATTCGCGCCGGCGTCAATATTGAAAGTAACCGCGACAAATAAGCAAATTGTCTTTGCAATTCGTCTTATCATCAGAAATATCTCCGTCCCGTTTACCAAATTTCAAGTGGTGACGACAATCCTAATAATCATCTGATTCGGAAAGGTCAGAAAACGGTAAGGAATATGTAAGAAAAGTGTCAGCGATGAAGCTGAATCGAACCCCAACTTGTAGAATAGACTATGGGAAATAAACTTTTAGCACGCATGGCTGTAACAAAACCCACAGAGATTAGCCAAAAAAATTCGAGCGTGATGCTGTCGTTACTAACGGCTATCGTCACTATCACCATCTTGTCGTTAGTTATTTTCGGAATACGGGACCTAAGAATCGCCATAGCGAATCAGACGATATCTGCGCGGATTGATATGGAGGCACAGTTAGATTCCGCCATTGAGAGCGTTCGTTCCCTCACCGCAAGCGCTATGGCGCAACTCCGCAATGAGGTAGAAACGTACTTTTTAAATACCCAAGCTAATAGAGCATGCGCCGTAACATTTGGGTGCCCCGAATTTGCCTCAGGATTAATCGCTAACGCATCTGTCTATTTGCGCGACGGTCGGCCAGCAGCTGGCGAGATGTCGAGCCTCGGTGATCAAATATTAACGCTAGGCGACAATCATGATTATCAAAGTCTGGCCGCGTCTCTGTCTGGGGAAAACCCCGCACAATGGGCCAACAGCAAACCCGGAACTGAGCTGCGACCTTACTGTTGGTTAAGCCACAAACTGCAAGTGATCTGCATAGCTGTTAACGTGCCTGCGATGGCAAACCAGGTAATTGCAGATTTCATCGTGGCGACAGGTAAGTCTAACGAAATTAGCTTTACCTCCGACCTCGTCGCTCACGTAATGACGCGAGAAGAAATTTCGAAAAATACGACGAGATCGCGAAGCGTTACCCGAGCCTTACCGCAACCGTTCGAACATTCGTTGCTCAGGGCGAACCGAACTGATGTTATTTCTCCTACGCCGTATTGGCTTTACTCGGGCATTGTCGCGCTAGTGCTTGGCGCATCAGTATCGGGTTTTGCCACCGCTGCGTTCGTTGTGCATAGGAATTCGATTAACGAAGTACGAGCGCGGCTAATCAATATGGCATCAACATCGCATAGCTTACGAACCCCACTGGCCAATTTAACGTTATATGCAAACTTACTTAGAAGGAAAAATTCTGAACCTGCCACTGTTGAAAAATACGCACTGATTATCGACAACGAAGCGAACAGACTAAAAGCTGTTATAGATAATGTGCTCGAAATTGGCCGTATCGGTACGGCAAACACGCCATCTGTGACAGAAGAAATTCCAGATGAGTTAGTTCAACAAATTATGACGACGTTTGGCGCTCAAACTCAAAAATTCCGACTAGCTCTCGATTCAAGTACAAGAGTACGATTTGATACCGAGGGATATAAGCAAATTCTTGTGAATTTAATCGACAACTCGTTGAAGCATGCCGCTGACTGTCCAGTCGACGTTAAAACCTGGATTGACGCAAAGCAAATATTTATCCAAGTGTCTGATCACGGCACTGGGGCGCCCTCTGCGAAACCGCCAATCACGATTGGGGCGTATCAACGTGGTGACAATGCTGTGGGCGAGGGATACGGGCTTGGGCTAGTAGCTTGCAAACTGATCGCAGAACGCAATGGCGGTAGCATCACCTTAACGGCGGACGCGAAAGGATTTCATGCAGTCGCTTCGCTAAATTACGAAACCGCCAGGGTTGCAATATAAATGACGTCCATTCTAATCGTAGAGGATGATGATAACCTCAGCGCCGGTTTAACAGCATTATTCACTACTGAAGGATTTATCTGCATGCAGGCTAAGGACGGTAATGCGGGCTTTGCTTGTTTTAAAGAGAAAAAACCAGATATATGCGTTCTTGATGTCATGCTGCCCGGGATAAATGGCTTTGAGTTGCTTAAAAAAATTCGCATCGAGGGTTGCTCAACACCCGTAGTCATTTTAAGTGCAAAATCGAACGAGAGCGATCGGATTGAGGGGTTCGACGTAGGTAGCGATGATTACGTGACGAAACCTTTTTCGCCACCCGAGCTCGTTGCTCGGGTCAAAGCAATATTGAAACGTACACGAGGAAATTTTCCTAATAACCAATTCAGTTTCGGCGATCTAATTATCGATCCAAACTCACAACGCGCAACACGTGGCAAAGAGGTTATAGGGCTGAAAGATCGGGAACTTAAAATAGTCCAGATCCTCAAAAATAACCAAGGATGTATTGTGACTCGCGATATGATGATGGATCTCGCATGGGGTCGATCCTACATGCCTTCCAGTCGCGCGCTTGATCAATACGTTTCAGAACTACGAAAAAAAATTGAATTAGATCCGTCAAACCCGAAGTTGATTTCAACAGTTTGGGGGAAAGGTTACCGTTACGATTCCCAATAAAGTGGCTCGTAACTTTCCATAAAATACATATCAGGACCTCACTGCGACGGAAGCTGGAAGCTAGAAAATTTCCCGCGGAGCCGATTTCAGAGGGACTCTTATCGGCCGGCCTATGAAAGTCGATAGGCGCATAAGGCGCACCGTCTTTGGGCTAAACCAATTACCTTCGATCGGCCCGCAGAATATCATCACGATCCGAATAAAATTCACACGTGCTAACCAAGGCCTTCTGCAACCGCTTACGTGCGCGATGTATGCGAATTTTCGCTGTTGCCAGCGAACAATCACAGATGTCGGCGATTTCTAATACGCTCAACCCTTCCAGGTCGCGAAGAAGCAAAGCAGACCGATAGATTTCGGGTAAGGTGAAGATAACTTCCCTTACGCAATCATTCATTTCATCGATGATTACACGCTGCTCGGTCGCTGAGGCAATGTCGATCATCTCCATGTTTTTCTCTAGACCATCTTGCAACGCGGTACGTCTTGCTTTTCGATTGTGATCAATGGCGACTCGATTAGCAATGGACAACGCCCAAGTCTTAACGCTAGAGCGGCCATTGAATTGAGGAAGGGAGCGGGTAACCCGGAGTAGAGTGTCTTGCGCCAGATCCTCCGCCAATTCCTCATCGCCGCAATATCGCCTGAGAAATGACGCGATAGCCGCCCGCAAAGACTTAAGGTCTCCCTCACTCAGCTCTTAATAAGGTGCTACGTCGCTCATGCCTTAGCTCCTCCAAAATGCTGAGACCCTAGCAGCAAGCTTCTCCCCCCTTGGTTTCCAGCTTATCGGCGCATTCTCCCTGCGGTGTAGACATTACCGCCGCCTCTTGCTTAACCAGCCGATCGGCGATTTCTAGTACCTTTCGTGCAGGGACTTGGCGGACTTTATCAGCTAACGCCAGCACCTCACTCAGTTCTTCCTCTGAGATGCCGGCCTCTCGCGCTTTCGGAATGTGGAACTCCACGCAAGGAGTGCAGTTCGCCGCGACGGCCGCGCCAAGAGCAACCATTTCACGGTCGCGTAAGCTCAATTTGCTCATAGTTTCAATCTCTCACTAATTTAGTCTGCATTGCGATCCTGTTGTTTACTTAGACGTTGGGAGATTCGAAAAGGATACACTCAGTGATGAAAGTCCAATGCGAATCGCCTGACTAACCGACGCTTGCCGGAATCTTATCTAATTAATTGATGAAAGAATATTTCAGATACATGGGGAAAATAGCACCAAGCCAACCTAACGGGCTTAGTCGTTTGAACTTTTGCGCATATCCGAGGTACTAACCATTAGATGGCGCTTGAGCGTTTTGAATAACTTGATACTTACAATTAGACGGAGGGATAGTCATGGCGGGGAGAAGACTAGTATTACAAGCAGTATTCGGATTGATTGTGTTGGCTTTTTGCAACGCGAACGCAACGACCGTTTGGGATGAGAATTTAAATGGGGACCTTTCTACAGATCCGTTAACACCAACCGAAATTAGTCTTTCGAATGGCGCGAATGGCATTTCTGGCAGCGTCCAAGCAACGGGTGACACACGAGATTTTTTCACCTTCACATTGTTATCCGGTCAGCAACTCATTGGTATTGATCTAGTGAATTACACAGACTTGAACACGAGCGGGCCAGGCAACAGAGGATTTCACGCAATTATAGATGGTCCGACCAGCTTTATTCCGAGCGGTGGCACGGCAGGCAACTTCCTGGGCGGTGACCATTTGGAGGCTGGCGACGGTGATTTGCTCGCTGCCCTCGCCGCCGCACCGCTAGCCGGCACGGGATTTGCGGCGCCTCTGGGACCGGGAACCTATACTTACCTCGTACAGCAGACTGGACCACAACTAACCGGATACGAACTCAATTTTCAGGTCGTGCCACTACCGGCTAGCGTTTGGTTATTCATGACGGCAGCAGGCCTCATTTTCGGCCGTGCGAAATATCAATCAAACTAATCAGCATCATTATTTCAATCGCTAAACCCGCTTCGGCGGGTTTCTTTTTTTGGGGAAGGAAGATCAATCCCAAGCGTAAATTTGAGACTTACAAGAAAGCGCTGAACTTATACTAAACCTCTGGGTTGCTGCAAAACTATCAGAAAATATTTCTTCATGATTTAAAACATTATTCAGTTAGGGGCTTTTAACGACTACGGGGGCACCGTAATAACGCGATGGCCACTGTGATACCTTTACCCGCCCTAAGCTATGCGCAAGTCACATTACTGCGCGTAATGACCTGGACCTATATTATGCTTTGTATTGCTCTATCTTTACTATCGACGGGGTAACGTTTTTTAGAAACGGCATCGCAGAAAAAAAAGAAAACGCCCATTTTGTCAGCCCTCTTGGAAATGAGGAATAACCCAGGTCGACAATCAAAGCCTCTTCTGATAACCAGCGCCTGATTGTAGAAATGATTTTATTGCGGCCGATACCCCAGGGCATCTTGGGTGTTGTGTAACTTTTAGTTCTAGCCCAACCTTCCTTTGACATCGTTTTTTTCGACAGCCAGTTCGGGATGGTGTCGAACATCAAAATCCAATGATCGAACGCATTTTCGATGTCTTTCACTAATGATTTGACATCCTCTTCGGTAAAATACATAAACAATCCCTGAGCCGATATAAAAACCGGTTTTTCTTTGGGCACCGCTTCAAACCAGGCGCGATCTAGGGCCGAAATAGGTATATGAAGATGCCTTCCATCTGGTTGAATGAATTGTTCTCTGATTTCTATTGCTTCCGGCAAGTCAACTGAAAGCCAAAGCGCTTCACTGTCATCAATTCTAAAACGCTGCGTTTCCAGGCCTTCACCAAGATTAACTATCGTTCCATCTGGGTAATTTTTGATAAAACGCCTAATTTCTTTATCAAAATCCAACGACCTGATAGCGTGCGAAGGTTCTGCTTTACCGAAGCTCTTCTCATAATCGTAGTCAATGCTTTTATAAATCGTAACGGCTGTATCATCGTCAATGACGCCATCCTCTCTCATTGCTTCAACTGCACGATTATGAAGTGTCCAAAGCATTGTTTCCGGGACTTCTTTTAGTGTCGATTCTAGAGCCACCGGTAATTTTCCTTGCATTAGGTGCATTTAGGCCCACTGATAAAATAATTACTTTAGTACACGATCGGGAATGTCTTAAATGATCAACTTATCAGTGTACCCAGTGATTTCCACATTCTTAGACTCGATCGGCAAGAGTCATCGCTATTATTTGCCGTCCGTTCGGATTATTCACCCGGCATTGTTTGGATTGGCGCGTTAGCTTTTGGGACAAGCACATTGTAGAAATTCTGTGGTGCAATGTTTACCGCACGTACATTAGAAACTGCAAATATATGCTTCTTGTTAGTATGGTCTAACAACATTTTCGTGACGCTAAGCTCAAGATCCAAAATTACTAAACGCCAATTTCGTCTCTTATATGCAAACGGTTCGTCGCACGCACGAGACGATTCAAGTTTTCTTCCCGAAATCGAATATGATCGCAAATACTCAATGCGACCCCGTTATTATCAAAATATCCTATGTTTCTTTTTCGATCGACTGAGGCCTATTTACGCAGGCCTAACTTGGTTATTACGCGGTCTCTCTTATTCAGCCACCACCCAAATTCTGGCTTCCACATTGAGAATTTATCGTCAACATTAAGTTCGGCCGCAGCGTGCAAAGCCCAATTCGGATTACTCAAGAGCTCTCGGGCGAGTGCAACCATATCTGCCTTACCAGATTCGATAAGTTCATTCGCTAATTTTGCGTCCCAAATTAAACCCACCGACATCGTTGAAATATCGGCACCCCAACGAACAACGCTCGCGAGATCAGCTTGAAATGCAGGCGCAAGAGGAAACTTAGGTGCCGGAGATTCCCCACCGATTCCGCCACTGGAACAATCTATTAGATCTACCCCGCGTTCTTTTAAGGCCTTCGCTAGCTTAACGCTGTCTTTCACATCCCATCCGCCTGAAACCCAATCCGTTGCCGAAATACGAAAAAAAAGTGGCTTCTCTTCCGGCCAGTATTTTCGTATTGAAGAGGCCACCTCCAACGGTAATCGAATGCGCCCCGCAAAATCGCCACCCCACTTATCTGTCCTTGTATTAGAAAGTGGTGAATAAAATTGGTGAAGAAGAAAGCCGTGCGCGGCGTAAACTTCAATGACATCGAATTCGGCCATATCGGCTCGTTTTGCGGCGCTTCCAAATTCGCCGATCACTTCCTCTATATCATCTTCCGTCATTTCCTTAGGTGCAGGCCAACCATCCGCATATGGTTCTACCGTGGGCCCTACGCCTTGCCAAGGATATTCATTTCGAATTTTAATGTCCTCTTCGTCAACCGGTGTTTCACCGTGCCATGGCCGCCGCTCGCTCGCTTTTCGTCCTGCATGCGCCAGTTGAACACCCGGTACAGCTCCTTGTGCGCGAATAAACTCGGCGATACCCCTCAAGCGCGCTATTTGGCCATCCGTCCACAGTCCAAGATCGCCGTGCGTTCGGCGCGCGTCTTTTTGGATCGCAGTTGCTTCCGTAAAAATAAGACCGCATCCGCCTAGTGCGAACCTGGATAGGTGAGAAAAATGCCAATCATTGGCATAACCGTGGGTTGCTGCATATTGACTCATCGGAGATACGCAAATTCGGTTTGGTATTACAATATCTCGAACTCGAAATTGGTCGAAAAGTTCCGCCATTATTATTTCCGTTTTTTTGGTGGCAAACCCACCGTTACTTCTATTCCGGCATTAGCTCGCCGGTGCCACCGAAAGCTTCGTATTGCGTTGGGAAATCCTTAAATTTAGGTAAATCATCAGTCGCCGCGGCAACCCACTCCTGGCAATTTATGTGTATGGTTGGCTTAAATTCGTAATCTGATAAGACACCAGGGAAAACGTCGTAAACGCCAAGCGTTGGATGATGAATCATCAAGTGCCCACCACAATCCTTGCAAAATTTCCGTAAGCTTAAACTTTCCGGCGTTTTGTGAAATGTTCCAATTGAGGAATCACCAGAGGTCACTTTCACTTGGTCCTCGGGCCAGATAGTCCAGGCGTGTATCGGATCGCCAGACCAGTGTCGACACGACTCACAATGGCAAAACCCCATTACATCGGTTGTACCCGTTAGTTCTATTTTCACGGTTCCGCAAAAACACTCGCCAGCGGTTTTCGCACTCATTTAGTCTCCCCTCCTAACGTTATTAATTGCTAGTTGCTAGCTACGGCCGCAGCAAAATTCGAGCTGTCGTCGTTCCTTCTTTAATTTGACGATACACGTCATTCACCTCCGCGAGCGGCGCTTCTTCTATATCTATTCGAATGTTGTCCCTAAGCGCCGTTGCGTAAGAACGCTCAAGATCATTTCTAGAACCAACAAACGAACCGCGCACGGTGATTTCTCTGACGATCATTTCGAAAATTGGAATTGGCAGATGCTCCATCGGTAATCCGATTCCCACAAGTGTCCCTTTCGAACGTAACGCTCCGAATGCAAGCTGGAACGGCTCCACCTTGACGCTGTTGACAATAATGGCATGGACACCCCCGATCTGCTCTTGAATCGCTTCCGCCACGTTCCTACTGCGGCTATTAACCACAAGGTCAGCGCCGTTACGCTCAGCAATTTCTAGGGCTTCATCGAAGCCGCTAATTGCGACGACATTTAAGCCAAACGATTTTGCGAACTGTAAAGTGTATTCGCCAACCGCGCCCAGCCCATAAATCGCGCACCAATCACCGGTATTTACCTCTGCTGCCTTCAGCGCACCCCATGCGGTTACACCAGTACACGTTAGGTGTGAGGCCTGATCCATATCGAGGCCTTCTGGTATGAGCCCAACAAATTGTTCTTTTGCCTTGACGTATTCTGCGTAGCCACCGTCCGCTTGAAAACCGGTGAGTTGCACCTCTGCGCAAAGCATGTGTAAACCATCGAAGCAATATTGGCAGCGCCCGCAAGATGTATGTATGAGTGGAACCCCAACTTTATCGCCGAGCTTGATGCGTGAGACGGCTGAACCGATTTCTACGACTTCTCCGGCCGAACGATGGCCAGGTATTCTCGGCGGTGATGGTGAAGCAAATTCTGGAAAGATACCCGAGTGGGCGTCGATATCACCGTTGCAGACACCACAAGCATGCACTTTCACCAAAATCTCGTCTTCGTCGATTTTCGGCGCTGGTACATCCTTATATACTAGCGGTTCATTTAACTTCTCAACGACAGCGGCTTTCATACATGTGTCCTCTAGGCTGAGAGATAATGCTTAATTAGGTTATATACTAAATAGTATGAAACATAAAAGCAAAGGCGGCAGACCGCGAGAGTTTGACCCAGATGAGGCGTTAAACGCAGCAACTGCCGTGTTTTGGCAGCACAGCTATTCGGGCTCTCAGGTAGATAAAGTGGTCGCAGCGATGGGCATGAGTAAACCGAGTGTGTACGCCGCGTTTGGATCGAAAATAGACATATACATCTCCGAATTGGATACATTTTGTGATGGACTTTTGACAGCAATACGAGATATCGCTGAAGAGGACGGAGCGCTTAGACCTAAGCTAATCAAATTCTTTCAAAGAGAAATCGAATTTTATTGCCAGGAAAATCCTCCTCGGGGTTGCTTCTTATTCTGCACTGCCCCAGCTGAGACTTCCAATGATCCGAGAATTCGTCAAAAACTCGCAGAAATGATCCAAAAAATAGACAGCAGCTTCGCGCAAATTATTAGACATGCAATTGTTAGCGGCGAGTTACCGGCGGATGCCGACGAAGTAACAGTCGCAAGAAACCTTCAAAGTTTACTTCAAGCCGTTGCAATCAGATCACGAGCAGGAGAATCTGCAAAATCGCTTCGAGACAGCATATCAGCACAACTAAAGTATATGTTCTAACTTAGTTTAGATCCTTGTCGAATGGGGTCTCATGAGAATTTTCAAAACCTAGTGGTTTCATGGCTGCTACGCGACTTACCGAGTTTCGATTAACGTATAGCTGAAATATGTCGGGGCGCGAATAGTGCCCAGCAACGTCGCATTCTGTTTTCGCCGCATAGATCTTCTCTGTCGATCCTTTCGCAATTAAGATCGTTTCACCTTCAGCCGGCCCGACCATTAGATCACCGAAAGGATCATAGATCGAGCTTTCCCCGGGCATTGGACGATATAAATCTTGGTACACTTTCGGAATAGAATCCTTGGATTGTAAACCACCCACATCAATAACATACGATGCCGCTTGTGACGCGAACGCGGCGGATAATACTGCGTGGCGGCTCGTACTTGTACCTGGCCACGCAGCGACATGAATCTGCGTACCCTGGGCGATTAGCGCATAACTAGGCAGTACCATATTGTGTTCCCAGCAGTTGAGTCCACTGATACGCCCGTATGGTCGCTCATAAACATTGAGACCACTTCCATCACCATCACCCCACACGGTACGCTCACGTTCGGTGGGTTTTAGTTTGCGATGTCGCCCGAGAATTTCCCCTTCGTTGGAAATGAACAACAAGGTGCAATAGGTAGTCCCACGGGTAATGGCGTCTCGCTCTACCACCCCGATAACTACGTCTAAGTTCGCATCACGCGCTGCACTGCACAGTTGTTCAGTCTCAGGCCCAGGAATCTCGATAGCATTCGCTAGATAATCAGCGAAAACTTTTTGAGCGACGGATTGGGACGGCTGACGCCATGCAAAAAAAGGATAGCCCGGTAGCCATGTTTCGCTGAAAGCCGCGATATCCGCTCCCTTGGACCCAGCCTCTGATATCAGCGCACAAGCCTTTGCCGTGGATGCGTGAATATCAAAATAAAGCGGGTTCGCCTGAATTGCCGCCATTGTAAAGCTTTTGTAGTCAGTCATTTGTCAGCCGTGAGATGCTTTTCTGTTGAAATTTGGTCAATCCATCTTTAGCCATATCAGCTAGAAACAGAGTTCAAATAACGTTCTGCCTTGCGTTGATCCAAAACCTGCGTCTAACATTAAGGCGCCGACAGCGTTGAATTTATTGCGACCTTTCTCTTTTTCACCCAGTTTTCGTGAGTACCCGTTGTTTGGGCAATTTAACATCTTTAACACAGACAATAACGCTAATCAGCGCGATTTTTTTTGCAAAAAGCGGATTAGGGTACTCCTACGATTGCCGTCGTTTCATAAATAGGTTCTTGAAGATAACGCTTATCACGAGTAACTGTCGCTAAAAAGAAATTTGGGAATCATTGGTCGATTGCGGTTCAGGTCTCGCTGCTTGGACCGCGCCGGTATTCAACTTGGAGTATTAGGGGTGCGGTATCAACTGGTCATTGCAACAGCCTCATAAAATATATCAGCTGGTGTTCTAAATCCCAATGTTTTGCGAGGGCGAGTATTGAGTCGATTAGCGATGCTATTGAGCTTTGTTTGACTGTGGACGTTGAGATCTGTGCCTTTAGGAAAGTATTGTCGTAGTAAGCCGTTGGTGTTTTCATTTGTCCCTCGCTGCCAAGGCTTTCTCGGACCGCAGATGTAAACGTCGACATTCGTTGCAATAGTAAATTGCTTGAATGATGACAATTCCCTACCACGGTCCCATGTCAATGTGCGCCTAAGTTCGTCGGGCGAGGTTTTTATTCGGCGAATCAAAGCCGGCACCACATATTTTGTGTGTTTCCCTTTCACTTTGACTAACAGCGTAAGGCGGGATTGCCGCTCGACCAGGGTCGCAAGATAACTGTTGCCCGAGCCGCAATTAAGTCAACTTCCCAATGCCCCGGAACAGCTCGGTCTTCCACTTCAGCAGGTCGATCACGGATAGGGACAGCGTCGACAATTTGTCCGCGCCCAGTGCCCTTCGTGGCTTTGGCTTTTGAACGCCTCATCGTTCGGCCAGTACGCAGATGGCTCATCAATTCCTTTTTCAACACGCCACGACTTTGAATGAATAAACTTCGATAAATTGTTTCGTGCGATACCTGGCATTGCGGATCGTCAGCAAACATCGTATTCAACCATCCGGATATTTGAGCTGTTGACCAATCTTTTGCAAGGTATTTCGCGACCTGTCGTCTTAGCCAGGGATTGACTGCCAGTTTACATAACTTCGGTCGCTTTGCGTTTCTCCAGGCCCGCTTATCCGCGGCGACCGCAAGATAACGGGTTCGCCCACAATGCCTCGACACTTCTCGCGATATCGTTGACGCTGATTGTCCTAGTTGTTTAGCGATATGCCTAAGCGTTTGCCCAGTGGCTAAACCACGTGAGTTAGATTCTCGCTCAGACAGACTCAGATTCGTTCCATTCCGCGTTCGAGCTGGGGGTGCCATATCACCACGAAGCGGAACAGCCGATTCAACTGAGCCGTGTCCTTTATTCAGCGCCGCATTGATCGCTCTAAATGTCTGGCCCGCTCGGAATCGTTCCCAGAGTTCCGTTTTCTTTTCCGCTGTGAATCCATAACGATATTGGGTGCCCGTGGTCGCTTTCCCTGATAATTGAAAGTATTATCATTTAAAGCTGTTGCGCTCACCGATTGATCCCGCAGGCAGAAAAAGGAAAGACTTCAGCAATCCTTTCCCAGCAATATGGGAGAATACGCGTTCGATTATGTCCCGTTTTGTTATTATTTTCTCTTTAGCCTTTGCGAGTGCCGCGTTCGCAGAGCCATTCGTATTTGTCAAAACCATCTTTAATCCCTCACCGCTAGAATCAAGACAATTCGGTGTCGCTCTCGCCTTAGAGGGTGATCGAATAATTATTGGAGCAAACGGACCTGGATACCCAAACGAGTTCGGCCAAGCGTTTCTTTTCCAGTTGGTTTACGGCGACTGGCTTCACACTTTCGAATATCCAGATAAAAGCTGCATAGCGATCGCTTTCTTTGGCTCAGAAGTTGATATAAAGGGTGATAACGTTTTTATCGGCGATTTTCCCTCTGATAGTGTCTGCGGACTTAGCGTGCAAGTCCATCAGTTTGATGTCGGAACCGGGGAATTCATCAGATCCTATCCCCAAGGGTGGACAGGTATCGTAGGTGACGAGATTGGCGCGATTTCGGGGTTTAGCACAACCTACTTTTTTAATTTAGATAATGGAGCTAGTTTAGGTCAGTTAGACGCAGCAATTACCCACGCTGAGTACCAAGATACGTTGTTAACAGGTAATAAACTTTTTAATTTGAACACCAGAGAGCTAATCCAGACTTTTGAGGGCGGTGGCGGTTTTTCAGGTGATGTCAATACACAATATGTAATATTGGGCAATCATTTAGATAGCGAAAAAGCCCTCAGGGGGGGCAAAGCCGATTTATTTAGCGCGCAATCTGGGGCTATTGTGCGAACATTTTATGCCCCGATGCCAAGACAGGATGGCCGATTCGGCAAATCAGTTGCGATTCATAACAATAAAATTCTAATTTCTAGCCGGGGTAACGCTTATTTATTTGACGCGCCAAGCGGAAACCTAATCCAAACATTTGAACCTCCCAACCCACCCTCTGGGTTGTTTGGTAGCGAGATTGCGATGAACGATCAGTATGTAGTTATCGGTGATTGGGGATCAAACGAAGTACACGTTTATTCTATTAACCGAAATCAACAATCCATTTTCACTGTGCCCTTCCCGATAAACATATTAATTTTGCTTGGATCATTTTATGCTTTGTTCTCGATGAAGTGCTTGGAGTCTCAGGAAAATCGCCGCTAACCATTAGCAGCAACTGCGCACCACAGTGCGTTGTGGCAAAATTTAGCCGAGACCTTTAAGAGCGCGAATGGTGAGGCGTCCCAGGTGGCTGAAAGCCAGCGACATCATTCGCTGGTTAGGAGTGCAAGCCATTTCGATCAGATATTTTGTAGCCAGTGTAGGTAAACTTCTCCTCGATGGTGCGCGAAGGCGTCAAACACTAACAGCGCCCCACCTTGCAGAATCAGGCCTAAACCAACGGCGTACCATGTAGCTCCGACCGGAAACAAATATAAGGCCAAGAGCCCAACCCCGATCAAAACCACTTCGACGATTTTAACGATTTTGAAATTGCGATTTACCCGTTCCATCCGAACGAGTTCCAGTGAAACGGTCGCTAGTTTGTCACTAGCAAAACCCGCTTCCAGTTTCTGTACCTGATCAGACGTTCGCAAAGCGACGGTGGCGCCGATGATTATTTCAAATGCGCCCAGTATTAAGAGCGGCCAAATCATCGCGAGAAATGTACTCTTAGATTGCCAAAGCGCATATGAACCCAATAGGCTCGTTAGACCCATGCCAAGGAGTATTACTGCGCCATACTTTTCAGCGGCGAAGTACGAAAGTAGCTCAGCATTCACTGTATCAGTAACTGCGGGTATCCTCGCACACGTAACAGAGGAATATCGAGATCATCACGGTCTAGATATCCGGTTTTTAGGTGCGAGCTTGTTCACCACAAGCCTCTCCGTAACTATATAATGCCACTGACTCTGAATATCCTTCTCGCTCTGACAGATAAGACCTAACCTGGTCGTCCGATTCGAATAGTAATATTGTTGCGCCTTTGATTTCATCTAGTGCACCTTCTGGTAAAGCTTGTTTAGATCCAATGTAACATTCGCGTTCCATATTCATTTCAGCCAACCATTTCTTGCCTAAATCCGCATACAAAAACGAAATGACTGGGTTATCGCCCTTACATTTCATGTACACCGGTCGCGTGATATCTTCCTCGGTAACGGTACCTGGCTTAGTTAGAAGAAAATAAGGACCATGCGATTTCATTCTTTAAGAAAGCAACTAAAGTTCAGAAGCAGCCGCGGCAAACTAAAGGTTTAACGTCGAGCGCGATAGAACGTATTAAGGCCCCTTGTTATGAGGATTCAACGATAACTCCCTTTTGGTTTATTTGGCAACACCATTTAGCTGCTTTGCTCCATTCTCCCGTGATTTTTGTGTCATTCAGAATGGCTATACCTTCTGCCAATAAGTATTCTTTTTCTCCGTTATCGTAGTGATTGTATTCATAAATATAAACCGCCAAACCTTCGGATAGTGTGATTTGATTCCCATCAGAATCCTTCGCTTCGTCAGTCTTT
>JBCCFA010000010.1:0-21345 GCA_039029975.1 Pseudomonadota bacterium | reverse complement strand
TTTCACAGGCATCGCCTGTGAAACCCTAAAAGAGGTCCACGAACCGATTGACTTACTATTTTTAGACGGCTGGAAGAGCCTTTACTTACCGGTGTTCGAACTCTTAAAGCCGCAATTGCGACCGTGCGCGCTAATTGCTGCAGACAATATTAATTTCAAAGAGACACAAACGTATCTGGACGTGATTAATGCGCCAGACTCAGGCTACGTTTCGCACGTCATAGGTGACATGGCGCTTAGCTGTAAGACGTAATTGGGATGTGCCCAAACATCTAACAGTCAGGTTTCAGCTGGAACCCCCGCTTAAGCGTAAAACGCGCATGGCACAGTTTACCCGCGATTTTTCTCAGCCCGCGCTCGCCACATTCACCGGCGGTTCGGCGTGGCTAATTTCTTTTAATACAACCTCATCGGGCAGCTTAAACGTCTCAGCGAATGCCGGATCCATATTCGAATACATCGGGGCACCCGCCTCTAAGGAGGGTTGCGGCACAGCTTCCCCAGAGGTGTTTTGATAAGTCGCCGGTGCTTTGTATTCTGCTAAATCGGTAGCAGATATCCCTACGAGTTCGGCAACTTCCGGATCGATCCAAGCTTCTTCATTAATGCTCCCGCCTTCTGATGTTGAGACTTCAAGGACTAGGTTCTCTGGCCCTCCAAAATACATCGATTTGCAAAACCCATGGTCGATTGGCCCCATCACCGGCACACCTTTCGAGCGGATTCTGTCACGCATGGCATAAAGTTCTTCAGCGGTGTCCACATTAAATGCAATGTGCTGCATGGTGCCAGGTGCACAGGCTGTGACCGGATTGCCCGCGTGTGAGACGCCCATTTCTGTGGGGACTTGTTCGCCATTATGTTGTTGGACGAAAGCGACAGAGCAAGAATCGTCTAATTTTAGAAAAGCATGGAAAAATCCTTCCACCCCATGCATCCAATAAAGCGCTTTGAGCTCCATGCCAAGCACATCAGAGAAGAATTTGATTTGTTGCTTCACATCAGCGGTCATTAACGCGACGTGATGCACGCCATTTAATTTGCTCATCGAACATCCTCCTTCGGTAAAGGAATTACTGCTTTAAGCCCGCATCACTCAGGACTTTCTCGAGCGCCACCAACCAGTGCTCATAATAACCGGGCGCCGATGGATCCGGGTTTTCTGGACTCTCGTTAGCGGAATCGATTTGCGCAATGAGGTGCGCCTGGAATTCCTCCCATTCATAATGACCTTGTTCACATAGAGAAACGGCCATAGCGAAGGCGCGTTTTTCCCATTCATCATGGAAAATCATCTCACCACTGCGACGGGGCAAAGCAGACTGGCCTGGCATGATCGCAATATCTTCGCGTGCGCTATCCATTAAGCGCTCTCCTATTGTCCCGCCAGCGACACCTTGGTCACCCCAATCATCGAATCCCGGGTCACGAGTTCCGCCAACTCATCTTCCGACAAGCCCTCCGAGCCAGCTGGCCGCTCAGGTAAGACTAAGTAACGCATCTCGGCGCTGCTGTCCCATACGCGTACTTCAACGTCATCAGGAATTTCAGTACCAAATTCGGCAAGGACTTTGCGCGGCTCGATTGCCACGCGCGAGCGATATGGCGCTTCTTTGTACCACATCGGTGGTAACCCAAGTACCGGCCATGGGTAACACGAACACAAAGTGCAAACGACAACGTTGTGTCGATCGCTGGTATTTTCGACCACCACCATGTGTTCGCCTTGCATGCCGCTAAAACCAAGTTCAGCAATTGCGTCAGTGCCGTTTTCGAGCAAGCGCGCTTTGTAATCCGCATCAGTCCACGCCTTCGCAACCACTTTGGCGCCGTTCATCGGGCCTAAGTCATTTTCGAAAACATCAATGATTTTATCGAGCGCGTCTCGCGTCACGACGCCCTTCTCAACCAAAAGATCTTCAATCGCTTTAACGCGTTGCTCTAGCTCAGTGGTTTCTGGGCCATTACGACGCTTTTCAAGATACGGATTAGGTGGTGCGTCATGATGATGATCGTGGCTCATGGTTTGGTCCTCCTAGGCATCCTCAAGATAATCTTCCCATAGGTCTACGCACAATGCGTCTCTGCCCGGCGCATCGTCACCCCATAATTCTTTCGCGCTAAAGCGCACGGAATATAGAGGTTGCGGTGATTCGCCATTATCGTGCGCCACCGTGTCCGGATAAACGTGATTACCATGTAGCATTTCGATGTGGCCGACGCGTCCGCGCGCATATCGTGGCAAGCGCGTGTGCCCATTGGGGTGGATATTTTTAGCGCGCACTTTGTCGCCCACTTGATATTTTGGCTTGGCTTCCACGTCTCGGTGCGAGGGGGCCCCGGTCTTCACCACGGTTTCGATAATGCCCGCTTCGATGGCTTGGTCACGTTTCGGCATGTCCGCGACCCCCCTTTCTTCCGCTAAGGTTTCCAAGGCGTGCAACCAATGCTCGTAGTAGGTAGTTTGTAAATAGTTTGCCGCGCCCATACGTTCGATTGCGTGGCGAAAAGCATCGACGGATCCCAAGGTTTCTCCAAGACCCAGCATAGATGAGGCAAATACTCGGCGTTCCCATTCTTCATGAAATTTTTCGTCGTCTGGATCGGTAATTACGGGCCCAAAACCCATCATCCCGCCTAAATCATGTGCGCCATTCATTCACTTTTTCCTATCTAGCGGATTAGGTGAGGCTACCTTAGCGCCGAACAAAAACGAACTCAATGGGTTTCAGTAGCGCAAAATGCGCGGAAATTCCGCAACCCGGGGCGACAAGACAAGGCTATGCGCTGCACATAATTGGCATGCAGCCCCCTGAATCGGCGATACTGGTGGCCGACTTGATTTTATGGCCACAACTGCGACCTGGAGCGCTTGATGTCTGACACTGTTAAATACTTACTAGAAGAAGGCGATATACCGCGTCATTGGTACAATATCGCGGCCGATTTGCCTGAACCGCCAACGCCACCGCTGCATCCTGGAACTGGCGAGCCACTGGGGCCGGCCGATCTTGAACCCTTGTTCCCGATGTCAATCATCGAGCAAGAAGTGTCTCAAACTCGTGAGATAGAAATTCCAGATCCGGTGCGCGATATTTATCGGCAGTGGCGCCCAAGTCCGCTCTATAGAGCGCGTCGACTTGAAAAAGCTTTGGATACACCGGCCAGGATTTATTACAAGTACGAAGGAGTAAGCCCGGCGGGTAGCCACAAACCCAATACCGCGATCGCGCAGGCTTTTTATGCACAGCAAGCGGGCGTGAAAAAACTTGCTACCGAAACAGGTGCCGGCCAATGGGGGTCCTCACTCGCCTTAGCGGGCGCGATGTTTGGGGTGGAAGTTGAAGTATTCATGGTGCGGGTGAGTTTTAATCAAAAACCTTATCGACGCGCCTTCATGGAGAGCTTTGGTGCCAGTTGTTTAGCAAGCCCTAGTGAAACCACCGAAGCAGGTCGCGCTATTCTGCAAGAAGACCCGGATTCTCGCGGCAGTTTGGGCATTGCCATTGGCGAAGCGGTAGAACGCGCCTTCGGCGATGACAACACTAAATACGCCTTGGGCAGCGTTTTGAATCATGTGTTGCTACATCAAACCATCGTCGGTGAAGAAGCCATCAAACAACTCGACATGGCAGATGATTACCCCAATATCATTGTTGCCTGTACGGGCGGCGGCAGTAACTTTGGTGGCATTGTGTTCCCGTTTTTGGGGCGTCAGTTACGTGGCGGTGAAGCGGTTGATATCGTCGCGGTTGAACCGGCCAACTGCCCAACCTTAACGCAAGGCAAATACGCCTACGATTTTGGCGACACGGCGCACCTAACACCGTTGGTTAAAATGCACACCTTGGGTTCTACTTTCGTGCCACCCGGTTTTCATGCCGGTGGCTTGCGATACCACGGCATGGCGCCCTTGGTCAGTCAGTGTACGGAACTGGGTTTCGTCAAACCTCGGGCCTACCACCAAGGCGCGTGTTTCGATGCGGGCGTGACGTTCGCGAAGGCGGAAGGAATACTGCCGGCACCGGAAGCGAATCATGCGGTGAAAGCAACTATCGATGAAGCATTAAAATGCAAAGAAGCCGGTGAATCCAAAGCGATTTTATTTAACCTGTGCGGCCACGGACATTTCGATATGCCGGCTTACATGGATTACTTCGCCGGCAAGTTACACGATCAGGAATACAGCGCTGAAGACATGGCGATGGCGCTGGCGGGATTGCCGACTGTGCCAGCCTGAACCTTTTCCAGGTGCCTTGCCGCCTCAATGTGACATTTGCTGTCGCTGTGCTGTCAGCGTGGCACCCCAAGCGCGAAAGCAATTTTGGCGTGGGAAATCACTCGCATTGTTCAATTTCTGCTTTGAATTGAACATAGACGGCAATTGTTCCGGCATGCCGTCCGGGCAAAATTTACAACCGGTCGCAGCAGCTTAATGGCGAGGTAATTTCCTGCCATTTAGCCCGCGCTATGGCGGTACCTATCCCGTTTCCATCGGCAAATCTGGATTGCCTGCCCATTCGGTCATCGAACCGTCGTATACCGCGACATTGTCAACACCAAGTCGCGTCAACTGTAATGCGGTACTGCAAGCTGCGATGCCTCCGCCGCAATAGGCAATAACTTTCTCTTTGTTCAGTGCGCCAACATCGGCGAATTGATACTTGAGATCGTCGTCATCTGCATAATGCTGTGTATCAACATCAACGGTGGTTGGAAAAGGCACATTCACGCTGCCAGGAATACGTCCCGCACGCGCATAACGCTGTGGCGGTCGGCCGGCGAATTCATCTGGGTCAAGCGCATTAATTAAGCAAGCCGCTGGGTCATCTATTGCATTTAGGACCTCATCTTGTGTGGCGATGAGATCAGGGCGTACGTTTGCTTTGAATTCTGCCGCCTGATAGGTAGGTTCTTCGGTTGACGTTGCATGTCCTCCGGCAAGCCATTGTGTCCAACCCCCGTCCAAGACGGCGGCATTATCGAATCCAAAATAGCGCAACATCCACCAAATTCGTGCTGCCCACATATTCATGCCGCGATCGTAGAGAACGACTGCGGAATCATTACCGATCCCAATTGCTGACATTATTTTTTCAAACTGTTCAACGCTCGGCATGGCGTACATAAAATTGGGCTTAGAGCGATCGGACAATTCATGGAGTAAATCGATATAGGTCGCTCCCGGGATATGTGCTTCATCGAACATAGGACGGCCGCTGACAAGTTCAAGACCATCTGCTGCAGAGTCTTCGAAATAATTCGGCAACTGCGACGTGCATTCGACGATTCGAAGTGCTTGACTGTCAAGATTTTGGGTCAGCCAGTCACAGGTAACTAGGTGATTCAGGGCTTTAAGATCCATGACATCTGTGTTCCGTTATTGAATGTTAATCAGGCAATGCAGCTCAAAGGCTGCAATACGAAAATTCGTAGCCATCTTAACATGGCAGAATTCTTCTTCGACTGGAGCGGTTTCGTTTTTTACGCGGCATCTCGCTTAAGCGCAGATGGAGATTTTCCGCCCTACGACGAACTTTCTGGTAGATTGTCGCGCTGGCCGTGGGCACAATCGCGGTCGAGAGATCTTCTTTTTCACTCGAGTAAATATGCAAAATTCAGAACCTAACATTGTTGATTTACTGAACAGCCATGCACCAGGCAGTGACGCCATAGCCGCACCAGGAATGCCCAGCATGCCGTACCAAGATCTCGTCAATCAGGGCGCGCACGTGCGCCGCAAATTAAACGCAGCTGGGATCGGTGCCGATGAGTGCGTCGCGATCGTCGTGCCGAACGGACCCGCGATGGCGGCGGCCTTTTTGGCCGTGGCTGGTACGACCGCGGCAGCGCCGCTCAACCCGGCGTATAAGCACGCAGAATTTGAATTTTATTTGGACGATTTAAAAGCGTCGGCGGTAATTGTCCGCCGGGGTTTTGAGTCACCGGCACGCGAGGTCGCCGCCAATCATGGCATTTCGGTCATCGAATTGGACGAACCGACAGACGCACAGGCAGGGGCATTCGAATTAGAACTCGCTGTCGGGAGCGGCGCCGCGCGCGCACCTACGGCGGGTGATACAGCGCTGGTCCTACATACCTCCGGGACGACCTCGAGACCGAAAATCGTGCCGCTTTCTCATCGCAATTTATTAGCTTCGGCGGCGAACATTGCGGAGACTTTGCGGTTGACATCAACTGATCGCTGCTTGAACGTGATGCCTTTATTTCATATTCACGGCCTGGTGGCCGGGGTATTGGCCTCACTTGCCAGCGGCGGCTCAGTGGCGTGCACCCCAGAGTTTAACGCGACTCGCTTTTTCGCTTGGGTTGAGCAGACGGCACCCAGTTGGTATTCGGCGGTACCAACAATGCACCAGCTGGTGCTTGCACGCGCAGCGCGGAACCAGGAAATTATCAAGCAGCGGCCGTTGCGTTTTATCCGCTCCTCCAGCGCCTCCTTACCGGCCCCGGTGATGCATAAGCTGGAATCGGTCTTTGATTGCCCAGTCATCGAGTCTTATGGCATGACAGAAGCAGCACATCAAATGACGTCGAACCCGCTGCCGCCGGCGGCTCGCAAAGCCGGCAGCGTCGGTATACCTGCCGGTCCAGCGGTGATGCTCATGTCGCCAACTGGCGCGCCGGTGCCTAGCGATGAAGAAGGTGAGATTGTCATTCGCGGACCGAATGTGACGGCCGGCTATGCAAATAACCCAGCGGCGAACAGCGAGGCGTTCCACGCGGGCGACGAAAGTGGGCGATGGTTTCGGACCGGCGATCTGGGCGTAATGGATAGCGATGGATACCTGCGGATTAGTGGGCGCATCAAAGAAATCATTAATCGTGGCGGTGAGAAAATCGCACCGCGGGAAATTGACGATGTATTGATGGAACACCCCGCCGTTGCGCAAGCTGTCGCGTTTGCCGTGGCGCACGAAAAGCTCGGCGAAGATGTTGCGGCGGTTGTGGTTTTACAGGATGGTGCTTCGGTTGACGAACGCGAGCTGAAGAATTTTGCGCGCAAACAACTTGCTGGATTCAAAGTACCGCGTCAGATCGTTTTCGCCGAAAGTATTCCCAAAGGACCAACGGGCAAGCTACAAAGAATTGGCTTGGCCGCACGTCTTGGCTTCGAGAGCGAAGCGTGAGAAACCGTTAATGAAAATATGCATTTTCGGCGCGGGTGCAATTGGCGGATACCTAGGCGCCCTGCTCGCCCGCGCCGGTCAGGAGATATCACTGATTGCCCGCGGCGCGCATCGAGAGGCCATTGTTGCCGAAGGATTGCAGTTGCAACTGGCTGGCGAAACCATACGTTGCGAACTGCCTTGCGTTGAAAATCCCGCCGAGCTTGGTCCACAAGACTTTGTCATTGTTACGCTAAAAGCGCATTCTGTCTCGGCAGTCGCTGCAAGTATGAAACCCTTACTGGGACCCAATACGGGGGTCGTATTTGCGGTAAACGGCGTGCCCTGGTGGTATTTCTATGGATTAGATGGGCCCTATGTCAATCGGCAGCTGGCGAGTGTTGATCCCGATGGCGCCCAGTGGCAAGAAATTGGCCCTGAACGTGCCATTGGTTGCGTCGTTTATCCGGCTGCGGAGGTCGTTGAACCCGGTGTGGTAGCGCATATTGAAGGTGATCGATTTACCCTTGGCGAACCCAACGGAGAAAAATCATCGCGTATCGTCGCCTTGGCGGAGGCATTGCGAGACGCAGGCTTAAAAGCGCCTATCAAATCTCGAATCCGCGATGAAATTTGGATCAAACTGTGGGGGAATTTGAGTTTTAATCCCATTAGTGCGCTCACCGGCGCGACGCTCGAAGCGATCTGTGCTGACACCGGGACCCGCAGCCTTGCGCGCTCAATGATGTTGGAAGCCCAAGCCATCGGGGAAGCGCTCGGCATACGATTCGCGGTTAATGTCGAGAAGCGGATAAATGGTGCGCAAGCCGTGGGTGCGCACAAAACTTCGATGCTACAAGATTTAGAACGCGGCAGGACGCTTGAACTAGAGGCGCTGGTCGGCGCAGTGACAGAACTCGGCCGTTTAACTGAGATCCCCACGCCGACTATTGATGCCGTTTTGGCGCTAGCAAGACTGCGGAGCGGGCAAACGCTAGATTGATATAACGCGCTGAGGAAATCCCATTAACGGTATAGGCCAATCCATCGAGTAGAGCACGACTATTTGTCCACACCGGCAAATTCCTCAAACCTGGCCTAAATATTTGTCTCTCTTTCGCGTTTGATATTAATTAACAAGTGGACTTTCGGCCTATCTTAAGAGCGGCGCCACGCATTATCCGGGGCCAATTAAACCGTGCCACCGAGACGAATGGGGTTAGCTCGACTAGCACGGACCGAGCGGACGATTATTGCTTTCAATCACCGCATTTCTTCGTCCACAGGAATCTGATACTTTGCCTAAACGACAACCTGAGCCACCAACGAAGGACTCAATCTGAGAGGAGCATAATAATGAAATTACATGATTGCCAGATGGCACCAAATCCACGTCGCGCCCGAATATTCTTTGCCGAAAAAGGCATAGATATCGAAAAAGTCGAACACTCTATTCTCGAAGGCGAAACTTGCGGTGAAGCCTATCTTAAAATCAACCCATGGGGCACGGTGCCCGCTTTAGAGCTCGATGATGGTTCAGTGATTCGCGAAGCACCGGCGATTTATCGTTTCGTTGAAGCGCATCACCCTGAGCCCAATTTGCTTGGCAACGATCCTAGAGAAGCCGCTGAGATCGAATCATGGGAGCGGTTTTCTGAAATCAGCGGCATGAGTGCAATTGGCGAATTCTTTCGCAACCAAACGGAAGCCTTAACGGGCCGAGGTTTGCCGGGCCCAACCAGCCTTGAGCTAATCCCAGGTCTGGTTGAACGCGGCAAAGCACGAGCCGGGTGGTTTTACCAACAATTGAACGAACAGCTTGGTAAGCAAGAGTATCTTGGTCGAGATTCTTACTCAGCTGCCGACATAACCGCGCAATGCGCCGTAGATTTCGGTACCGCGGTATCTTTAGGTATTCCCGATGATTGTCCGAATGTGGCGCGTTGGCATGCGGCCGTTAGCGCTCGGCCGAGTGCGGCAAGTTAAGCAACATGTTCTGGGGCTCTGGACCGAATTTAGGCCGAGCCCCAAAATCCCGAGATAATTAATCAGAGATACTTAGACCCACACCTATGAGACAACTCGATTGAGGGTCGCAACATCGGCAATTGGCGCTGAACTTCAGAGAAATACCCGGTCAAACAAAAAAGCCAGGAGTATTTGTCATGATTTCACACATTATCGGTTTCGCGGTACTAGGCATTCATCTGCGTTTTAATGACCCCCTTGCTGCCGATCCGTTCGACCTTGTCTCAGGCGCGCAAGTCGTTGAATTAAGACAACCGCTGTTTAATCGACAACCTGGTGCAAGGTTAATTCTTTATACCAAACAATATCCCCATCGCGGAGAAGTCGCCGACAGTATTTCGGCGTTTAAAGCGCAGTTCCCAACCGGTTCTGTGTCTGCCAGGTTGCAAGGTTCGGACGAAGTCCAACTTGATCTCAAGCATACTGGATATTCTTTCTATCGCGGCACTTATGGCTTGGTCCTGACTGCCGATGAGGAACTGCTCGACACCGAGCTATTTAACACATTGAATATCACTTCTGATGTCGCGCTTGATAACGTCCGTGCCGTTTGGATTGATCGAGGTGGGCGCGATATCCGCGATTTAACGCCTTCGCTTTAAACGGCGCAGGCAATAGGAATTCAATTCGCCGCCCTTCGCCTAAAGATAACGTCCAAGTTTATTGGCGTCATTGCGAACGCGAGTTTTTCCTCAACTGGGACATCCGGTGCAGACAAGGCAATGTCAAAATGTCGGCAGAGCATTGCAATCACCATTTTAATTTCCGTTAGGGCCAAGTTTCGGCCCGGACAAAATCGCGGGCCCGTGCCGAAAGGCATATAAGCTTCGGTGTTGTGACGCTGCTCGGTATTTTCTGTTGACGTTAACCAGCGGTCAGGATTAAAGGTATTCGGGTCAGAAAAATTCTGCGCGGCAACTGCAATATACCGGGTTAATCCAATAATTGGCGTCCGCGGAGGAATCGCATACCCCATCAGCTCCACCGCTTTAATCGATTCCATCGGAAAAATCGGACCAACAGGGCGAATCCGCATAGCTTCGTTCACACAGGCTTCAATAAAACTCAGCGATCGCAAATCTGCAGAATCAGAAATAATGGATTGCTCACCTATAACGGCATCGGCTTCGGCACGCGCACGCGCGAAATATTCGGGGTGATCGATAAAATACTTACACACCCATGCAATCGTATTCGCGGTGGTGTCTTCTCCGGCGAGCAATAAGGTCATGATGTTGGCGTATATCTGCTCATCGGTGAAGTCATGGCCCGTTTCCGAGGTTTGCGCCGCAATTACCGCCTCGAGAAAATTGCTCGGCGAGTCGTGTAACTCAGCCGATTGCTGCATATTTTTCCGACACTCGACCACAAAGCCTGTGACCGTCTCCTTCACGGCGGCAAGGGCTTTGTCGAGTTCACGATCAGAGGGTAATTTGATATACCGCCAGTAGGGAAACGGGCTATTGATACGGCGATGCAAAATGGGAAACACTTTATCCAAGTGATGTTGAACAACAGGCCCATCCGATTCCAAGGTATTAAAATCAACCCCGAAGGCGAGCTGCGTTGTCACGTCAACGGTATAACGCATCACGTCGCGACACAGATCGACCGAGTCTTTTGCCTGCGCCGCTTTTTGCCAGCGACGCAACAAACGTTCCGTGGTGACACATAACTTCGGAAAAAACCGATTGATGTGCGCGCTATTCAACGCTTGCGCAACCACTTTACGCTGGGTGCGCCATTCGTCGCCTTCTGCCGAGAACACACCTTTAACGCCCAATTCATCGGAAACTTTTTCAATAGCGGAACCACGACGATAGACATCTGGACGTCTCTTTAACAATTCATTGATGGCCTCTGTGTCGGCCACGCAGACGATTTCACGTCTGCCCATTTTTACTTTAAAAATCGGTCCTAGCTCATCACACCATCGTTCGAGCTGCTGGTGAAAATGCGCAAGATCGAGCTGTAGCAAATTACCTACTACGGGTAAGCCGCTAGGTGCTGGGAGGTCCGCGATCGTTTTTAATGACGGCATTGTTGCGCTGTTAAGCATGTTGTTTCCGGTTATTTTTTCAATGGAATAACTAGGTTTCGCGACGGCGACGTGTTGAGCATCTCAACAATCCGCTGTCGATAAGTTTTTGTGGCATCTGCGGCCAGGCAGATATAGGCACCTGCGATCACGCGATCTCGAAATACTTCGAGGGAAGTTTTGCCGTGTGCCCAATCGCGATAAGCGAGCAAGAAATGATCGGCTATCATGGTCCCAAGCTGTTTGGGCGCGATATCGCCGGTGGTAAGACCAGCGGTTTTCGCCTGCTCGCAGGCCTCGACCGCGATTTGCACGATGCGTTCTTGAATTGCCAGAGCAACCGCATCTCCCTTGTTAGTGAGACTTTCACGGGCGAGGAATTCGGCGCGATAATAGTTTTCGTTGTCGCGCATCACATCCACGACGCGATCGAGAAACTCTGCGGGTGAGGCCACAGGGTCGTTGTCACTGGTGATGTATTGCAGATTCTCGAATGGGGCAATGGTCTCGTCGAATAATTGCGCCACTAGCGCCGACTTATTGCCAATGAGGTTGTAAATCGTTGGCACCGTAACTCCAGCAGCCATTGCGAGCTCACGTAGGTTTAATGCGTCAAAGCCCCGCACTGCGATTATTCGCCTCGCCGCATCATAGATTCGCTCACGCCGAGCATGCATATTGGCAGCGCGCGTTTGTTGGCCTCGCGCAATAGATTTAGGCATTGAAACCGTAACTCACATTTTTTAACAGCTGATTAAATTTTATCAGACGTTAAAATAAAATGTAAACGAACTGTCGGGTGCGGTAAGCCTGATTTCCGCTATCAGCCTGATTTATAGGTAATTTTTATATGGAGAGATTGCCGACGTCCGAGCTAGCAAACCGGCCTTATGCCAAGGTTCAAGCGTAATGTCGGCGTTGAAGAGCTGAACGCCCGGTCTAGATTATTGGTGGCGCTGGCGCCGAGTTGGTTGACCCTGCCCTGCTAATTTCGATAAGCCGGGTCATCCAGACCGGCAATAGGGACGAACCCGGGTAGTGCCTTAATGCGAGCAATCCACGCATTTACGGCGGAATACGGGGCAAGCGAGATGTTTCCCATCGGCGCCAGGGCGATGTAGGGAAAGACCGCGATATCGCCAATCGTTGGTCGCTGACACGCAAGCCACTGTCGGGACCTAAGATGGTCATCGAGAATTTCAAGGGACCGTTGTCCGCGAATTCGAGCGCCCTCAAGATTTTCTTGATAGTCCGGTGGTAGGCCGTTGGCGGGGATACCAAATGACACGACCGCCCGCGCAGTAAATACGCCGTACTGAACCCAACTCGCAGCGAATGCTAACCACTCGGTGATTTCCGCTTGTTCCGCCGGTTCCTCAGACCACCATGGCGCACCCCCGTGGCGAGACGCGACATAAACGAGTATCGCGGCCGAATCACGCAACAACACGTCTCCATCTTTCAGCGCTGGCACTTCGCCACGCGGATTCACCGCCAGGTATTCGGATTGATGTTGTTCGTCTGCCATTAAATCAACATTGATTACCTCGTAATCGGCATCAAGAAACGACATCAAAAGGCGAACTTTGTAACTGTTGCCAGATTCGTCATGGCTGTAGAGTTTCATCGTGTTTATCCCAAATACTAAAACGCGGAATCGAAACGAGATGCGATCTCGCGAAACTTTCACTTTGTAGTGAGCGTGTTCGCGAATACCCCTTAGGTCACGGCATCAATTGCGTTACCAATGATATCGATTAAACGATCAATTTCGCGCGCCTCGGTGATAAACGGCGGCGCGATTGCAATCGTGTCTGCCACCACTCGTAAGGCGGCGCCGTGTTCAAACGCGTGGTCGAATACCTGCTTACCACGCTGGCCGATATGTTCTTCAAGCGGCGCAAGATCGATCGCAGCCGCAAAACCAATATTGCGGATATCGACAACGTTGCGTTTGCCGCGCAGTGAATGTACGGCGTCTTCGAGAATCGGTTCAAGCGCTCGCGCACGGGAGAAAAGATCTTCTTGTTGATAGACATCGAGCGTGGCATGTGCCGCCGCAACCGCTAACGGGTGGCCCGAATAGGTATAGCCGTGAAAAAACTCAATCAAATTTTCAGGACCGCTCATGAACGTTTCGTGAATCATCTCTTTTGCAATCACGCCGCCCATCGGTACGACACCGTTTGTCACCCCTTTAGCAAAGGTCATTAAATCAGGCGTGACTTCAAATCGGTGAGCACCAAAGTTCTCCCCTAAACGGCCAAACCCGCAAATGACTTCATCAAAGATCAACAAAATTCCGTGGCGATCACAAATTTCTCTTAGGCGTTCGAGATAAGCCACCGGTGGCACTATGACACCGGCCGAACCCTGCATGGGTTCCACGATGACCGCAGCGACAGTAGATGGATCGTGCAGCGCGACGATTCTTTCAAGTTCGTCCGCGAGGTGCGCACCCCATTCCGGTTGTCCTCGACTAAAGGCCATATGTTCGAGGCTGTGCGTGTGCGGTAGGTGGTCGACGCCCGGCACCATTACCGGCGCGAACATCTTGCGATTTGGCACAATACCTCCCACCGAGATGCCGCCGAAGCCAACGCCGTGATAGCCCTTCTCTCGACCAATAAAGCGCACGCGCTCGCCCTCGCCGCGAATCCGATGATAGGCAACCGCCATCTTGAGCGCCGTATCGACCGATTCCGAACCAGAGTTGGTGAAAAACGCGTGATTCAGATCGCCAGGCGCGAGCTCAGCCAAGCGCGCAGCGAGTCTAAATGCTTCTGGATGGCCAAATTGAAAGGCCGTGGCGTAGTCGAGTTTGGCCACTTGTTTTTGCACTGCTTCAACAATACGCGGATGGCCATGCCCGGCGTTGCAACACCACAAACCAGATAAGGCATCAAACAATTTGCGGCCATCGGTGGCAAAGTAGTAGGCCCCTTGCGCTTCGGCAATCAGCTTTGGCTGCTTCTTGAATCGCTGGTTATGCGTGAACGGCATCCAATAGGCGTCTAAATCTAACGATTGCTCTATAGCAATGGGTTTCATGGCATTTTGCATCGCATCACCTATCCAATCTAGTTAGACGCTAAAAGCCGTTCCTGGCTTCTGTCATAGCGTTATACTCAACAGCGTAAACACACTGCAGACAGTTTTCAATCGTCGGGGAAGCAAGGTTAGCACCTGTTGCGGAATCTTCGCGGTGGCATCACTACGGGCCGAACGTGAAAAGCTTCAGCCTTGCCAAAATACACGCAGCGCAGGCTCGAACGGGCGTGTTCGAAAATCTGCGCTTTTTAACCGACCATGCGAAGCAAGGCGCAAAAGGCAAATATCCATCGATGGTACAAGCTCAAAATTGAAAATTTGCTAATGAAGCGCGCTGCATTTTTCGTCTCAGGTCTCGGTCGGCGGAGGGATCAAGGTTATGATATTGGCCGGCGATGAGCAGGGAGACTACGCAATGGACAAATTGCCATGCTAACTTCCGATGCGCTTTGCCGCACAGGATGAAGCCATCTTGGCTAGCCGCGATTTTGGCTTTTTTGAGACAATTATCGGAACCGAAACTGAGGAGCAAATATGGCAACTTTAGGTCGCGTCGCTGAAATCTGGCGCTATCCCGTTAAATCAATGCGCGGGGAGTCTCTCGAGAACGTTAATTTTGGCATCGGTGGCATTACCGGCGACCGAGGTTGGGCGATTAGAGACGAGAAAAGTGGTGAGATTCGTGGCGCCAAGAAATTTCCGAAGCTCATGCAGTGCGAGGCCAGGTATGCGCAAGAACCGCAGTTCAACGAAGACACTGGCGCGCAAATTTCTTTGCCTAACGGCGAGCGTTTTAGCACCTTGGACGATAAAGCAAATACGCTATTGTCAAAGTTTTTAGATGCCGAAGTCAGTTTGCACGGGCATCGGCCCGCCAGCGACCTCGAACATTACAAACGGCAAGAGGCGTTAGATGAGCAATCTCTACGCGACCTCCTATCGCGCAACTCCGACGAACCGCTACCAGACTTAAGCACATTCCCGCCGGATGTCTTACAAGAGATCTCCGAGTACACCTCGCCCCGTGGGACATATTTCGATGCCTTCCCAGTGCACATCCTAACCACCAGTTGGTTAAAAACCTTGGCTTCCAAAAATCCTGATTCACAGTTTGCACCCGCTCGGTTCCGACCAAATTTGCTTATCGATGGCGCCGCAGATGGTTATCCTGAGAACGACTGGTGCGGCAAAACAATTAGAATTGGTGATGCTGCTCTTGAATGTGTACTCCCAACCGTACGTTGCGGCATGACCACCCACGCGACGGGTGAATTGCCAAAGGACACGCAAGTACTGCGAACCATCGTTAAAAATTCAGAGCAAAACGTTGGGGCTTATGCGAATGTTGTGCAGGCAGGAGAAATAAAGATTGGAGACAGCGTAGAATTACTTTAGCAACGCACGAGATTTTTCAGCCCGTTAAAATGTCAAGGCTATTTTCCTACCGACTAACTGCGACAGCTTACGACTCACGGGCCTAAATTCTACGCGCCGCGAGCGTTGACTCGCCCGCAATTTTTCGCCGTCGCGTATTGATTCACCACCAGGAAGCGTTACGTCTCACGCCCGACATGACAGTTGGCGCATTAAAAAGAATGCGCTTGTTGCCTAATGAGGCTAACTCACGGGATAATTTAGCGTTCATTTCCAAGTTACCAGACAAACGTTCCTCACCTACATTTTTATGATTGATAAAAGATTCAAAGACCTGAACGAGGTGGTCGCTAACCTCGATGCGCTAAAAGATGGCGCAACCTTATTGTGCAGTGGATTTGGCGGCGCCGGCGTGCCGCACGGCCTGTTCCGGGCAGTGTTAGACCTTGGCCTCCGCGATTTAACCTTGGTCAGCAATAACGCCGGCTCCACAGATATCGATATTGCCATTCTCTTGAAAGCCGGCTGCGTGCGAAAAGTGGTGTGCTCATTCCCGCGTGCCAGTGGTTCGAAAGTATTTGAGGAGCTCTACGCTGCCGGCAAAATCGAACTAGAACTTGTCCCACAAGGGACTTTGGCAGAGCGAATACGCGCCGGTGGCGCCGGGATTCCGGCCTTTTTTACGGCGACCGCCTACGGGACACCGCTTGCCGAAGGTAAGGAGGTGCGGGAATTCAACGGTCGCCAGTACATTATGGAAGAAGCGATCCGTGGTGATATTGCCTTGATACACGCTAATGAAGGCGACCGCTGGGGTAACCTAACCTATCCAATGACGTCGCGGAATTTTGGCCCCATCATGGCGACTGCCGCCGATCACACAATCGCAGAAGTGCGGCAATTTGTTGATTCAATCGACCCTGAAGTCGTGGTCACACCGGGAATTTTCGTTCAACGCATCGTGGAGGTTGCAGCATGACAATTGGCTTATCGAGCGACGCAATCGCAAAGCGCATCGTTGAAGATATTCCGAATGGCGCTTACGTCAATCTTGGCATTGGCATGCCGATGAAAGTGGGCGACAACCTGCCAGATGATAAGGAGATCATGCTGCATACGGAGAACGGTATGCTGGGTATGGGGCCGAGCCCCGAAAACGAAGCCGACTATAACTGGGATCTGATCAACGCTGGGAAACAACCGGTTAGTGTGTTGCCAGGCGGCTCATTTTTTCATCACGCCGACTCTTTCACCATGATACGCGGCGGCCATATTGATATTTCGTTGCTTGGGGCCTACGAAGTCGCCGCTAATGGTGACGTCGCAAACTGGCATCTTCCCGGCCCAAAACCGCCTGCCGTTGGCGGTGCCATGGATTTAGCGGCCGGTGCGAAGCAAGTGTGGGTGATGTTTTCATCGCATACCTCGAAAAAAGGAGAGCCGAAAATTTTGACCGAGTGTACGCTACCGTTAACTGGCGTGGCTTGCGTGAATCGAATCTATAGCGACTTAGCCGTGATTGATGTGCGCGATGGCGAATTGCTCGTAACGGATATCCTGACGGGCCTATCGGCAGAAGAACTTCAAGCTAAAACAGGTGCGGCGCTAAAATTTGCCGATGAAATCCGAAGCTTAGCGGCATCATAGTACAGCCGTCGGTGCGGAGTGTTTAGTTGCGATATTCCGGTGGTTTTAGCAGCCCTCTTGAAGAAGAATCTAGCCGCCGTTGCTTACTTTTGCTTTAAACAAATTTTAATGACACCGATCCAAGGTCTTGGTATCGAACACCAATATGATCACCTCGTTCTATCGATACCGCGGCGGTAACGCCGCCAGTCATGATAAACGTGCCAGCGGGTATCGTTGCACCTTTCCGCGCTAGCATATTCGCCAACATCACGACCGATTCGGCCGGATGGCCCAAGACCGCCGCGCCGGCTGCGAGTTCAACGACTGCGCCGTTCTTTTCAAGCACTATGCCGAGCGTGGGCAAATGCAGCTCTTCAACCTTTCGCGGCCGCCCGCCCGTAACAAACCCCGCCGCAGAGGTGTTGTCAGCGACCACGCTGATCAGGTCAAAGTTAAAGTTTTCGTAACGCGAATCGAGTATCTCTACTGCCGGTAACACAACATCGATTGCTTGCATCACCGCGCCAATATGACATCCCGGTCCTTTGATTTCAGTTTTCGTAACAAACGCAATCTCAGCTTCAATTCTCGGCGCGATAAAATTATCAAACGGCACTTCACCCCTATCAGGGTAAGCCCCGTAATCGCACATAAAGCCAAACACAGGTTCGGCCACGTTCATCTGCTTCATTTTGGCAACGGACGTTAGACCCGCTTTCAAGCCAGCGATAGCTGTGCCTCGCGCCATTTTTCGTGAGCGAATCTTGTCTTGGATTGCATATGCATCGTTCCAATCCATGTCCGGAAAATCATTGGTGATTTTGCTAATCGGCGTTTTGTTGAGCTCGGCATTTTCTAAGCGCTCTGCCAAACTTTCGATATCGGCGTCGGATAAACTCATCGCGCGCCTCCCCCGTCGCGGGCTTTAACCATATTTAAGGCGACGTCTTCTATCATGTCTTCCTGGCCACCAATAGTTTTGCGCTTACCCAGTTCGACCAGAATTTCCCCAGTGGGAACGTTGTATTTCTTACCGGCGCGTTGTGCATGCAATAGGAAAGACGAATACACACCGGCATAACCCATGGTCAAGGAATCTCTGTCAACGCGGATTAATTGGTCCATGAGGGGAACGACAATGTCCTCAGCAACGTTCATCAATTTGAAAACGTCTACGCCAGTCTCGGCGCCCATGCGATCAAGCACAGCATTGAACGCTTCAAGCGGCGTATTACCCGCGCCAGCACCCAATCCTGCCGCCGAACCATCAATTCGGTTTGCGCCGGCATCAACCGCAGCCAAGGAATTTGCCACACCCATCGCAAGGTTGTGATGGCCGTGGAAACCAAGTTCGGTATCAGAATTTAGCTCGGCACGTAATAAGGCAATTTTCGCGGTTACGTCGTCAGGCAGCATATAGCCAGCAGAGTCGGTGCAATAAATACAGTTCGCGCCATACGATTCCATCAGTTTGGCCTGTGCCAAGATCTCATCCGGCCCAACCATGTGCGCCATCATCAGGAAGCCGACCGTATCAAAGCCCATTTTTGCCGAGCTGCTGATATGCTGTTCAGAGACGTCCGCTTCGGTGCAATGTGTGGCAACACGGACGGTATGCACACCGCAATCTTTCACCATGTGAAGATGTTCAACTGTACCGATCCCAGGTAACAACAGCGCCGAAATTTTCGCGCACTTCATTTTTGGTACAACCGCGCGCAGGTATTCCTCGTCACTCGCGGCTGGAAATCCGTAATTGACCGACGCACCGCCCAATCCATCGCCGTGAGTAACCTCGATTAAAGGCACGCCCGCTTCATCTAGGGCACAGGCCACCGCGCCCATTTGCTCGGGGGAAATTTGATGTTGTTTCGCATGCATACCGTCGCGTAGGCACATATCGTGAAGCGTGACTTTTTTTCCTGAGATATCCATCAATCTAATTCTCTTATCTATACGCTGAGACGCGATTAAGCTGCGGCATCAATATTTTCAGCAAAGATCTCCGCAGTTCGTAAGGCCGCAGAGGTCATGATGTCTAAGTTGCCGGCGTACTTCGGCAAATAATCACCGAGGCCCTCCACTTCAACGAACACGGAAACGCGATTGCCGTCGAACACCGGGCCGTTCACGATGCGGTAACCCGGCACATAGCGCTGCACTTCAACCACCATTTTCTCAATTGAATCTCGAATCGCTTTGTCTTGCGGTTTGTCTGCCGTTAAGCAGTGAATCGTATCGCGCATGATTAATGGTGGCTCGGCGGGATTTAGAATAATAATCGCCTTGCCTTTTTTTGCCTGGCCAACCTCTTCAATGCCCTTCGCCGTGGTCTGCGTGAATTCATCGATATTTTTGCGCGTACCTGGTCCCGCAGACTTTGATGCGACGGTCGCGACAATCTCGGCGTAATCAACGGTTTGCACATGACTGACTGCCGCAACCATGGGAATGGTCGCCTGACCGCCGCAGCTCACCATGTTGACGTTTTGTGCACCGGAGCCAATATGCGATTCAAGGTTGACCGGCGGCACGCAAAAAGGGCCAATGGCAGCAGGCGTGAGATCGATCACGCGCACACCTTGTTCTTGTAGCTTGCGCGAGTTCTCCGCATGCACGTAAGCAGACGTCGCATCGAAGGCAATTTTCACGTCATCCTCAGCGATATGAGGCAGCAAACCGTCGATACCTTCGTGTGTAGTTCTCAAGCCTGCTTCGCGCGCCTTCTCGAGGCCATCAGAGGCCGGGTCAATACCCACCATCCAAACGGGATTGATTGACGCGCTGCGCAGTGCTTTGATCATGAGATCGGTACCGATATTGCCGGAGCCGATTAATGCTGCATTTAGTGCCATAACAATTACCTGAAACTAATCTATCTTCAAACGAAGCGACAAGCCGCCTGACCGAGCCCGCCGATTTCCATATGCATAGAATCTCCCGGCGAGACTGCCTGCAGCGGCACCAAAGAGCCAGACAGAATCAGCTCCCCTGCTTTTAATTCGATACCAAACCCACCTAAGGTATTTGCCAGCCAGGTGATGCAATTAACCGGCGACCCAAGCGCTGCAGCGCCCGCACCAGTCGAAACAATTTCGCCATTTAAGCTCACCACAATGCCACACGTGCTGAGATCCAATTCAGTCGGCTTGCGCGCCCCATCCCCAAGCACGATAACACCACAAGAGGCATTATCCGCAATGGTGTCCTGTATTTTTATTTTCCAATCTCGGATACGCGAATCGACGATTTCGAAACACGGCATGACAAAATCCGTTGCCGCGATCACATCAGCGTTGGTAACGCCAGGCCCGACCAAATCGTCTTTAAGAATAAACGCAATTTCGCCTTCCGCCCTCGGGGCTATCATTTCGGTGCTAGCAGGTACTTCGGCAGACGTGCCGAAAACCATCTTGTCCGTCAAAAAACCAAAATCAGGTTGGTGAACATTCAACATATTCATCACAGCGGCGCTGGTTACCCCAATTTTTTTACCAATCATCGTTTCACCGGCCGTAAGCCGTCGAGATAAAAAATGTCTTGATACGGCGTAAGCATCTGCGATTTCGATTTCAGGTGCCTGTTCGGTGAGCGGTGCGATGGTGGTGCGATTGCTTAAGGCGTCGAATAATTCGTCACCAAACTGGGTAATTTTTTGTTTATCTAGTGCCATGGGCTTTTCTCGAGACGCTTAAATTGTTGTTGCTTATAGTTTCAGGCATACATTACGGAGTTCTGTGTAGAATTCCAGCGAATGCACGCCGCCTTCGCGGCCAATGCCTGACTGCTTGGCACCGCCAAACGAGGTGCGCAAATCGCGCAAGAACCAGCAGTTCACCCAAGTGATGCCAACGTCAATTTTCTCGGCGACACGGTGCGCACGTGCAGCATTTTGCGTCCAAATTGCGGTGGCTAAACCATAAGGCGTTGCGTTCGCCAGACGAATCGCTTCGTTTTCCGTATCAAACGCTTGAACGTGACAACACGGTCCGAAAATTTCTTCTTTGATGATTGGCGAATCCTCCGGCAAGCCGGTCCAAATGGTGGGTTCAACCCAGTAACCCCCTTGGTGCTCGGTGGGCATATCTGGCACAC
>JBCCFA010000009.1:0-22822 GCA_039029975.1 Pseudomonadota bacterium | reverse complement strand
ATCGACTAAGACTGGAAACGCAGCGCTTGGCGCTGGCCGAAAACGCGCTAAAACCGCGGGTTGATGTGGGTGTTAAGGCTTCGCACGATTTGGGCGCCGGTAGTCGAACCCGAGAAGGTTTTGAATCAATCATTGATCTCAGTATCTCCATTCCGCTGGAGCGGCGTACCGGGCGCGGCCAGGTGTCGAGTGCGCGTGCAAATATGGAGAAATTAAAATGGGATCGAATGCTGCTAGAAAATCGTTTAAGCACGGAAATTATTAAACTGGCTACCACGCTAAATGCAGCCCGCGATTTTGTTGAAATTACTGATGAGGAAGCCGAGCAAGCGCTGGTGCTGGCCGACGCTGAACGCATCCGTTTTGATGCCGGGGATAGCGACTTCTTCCTCGTCAATTTGCGCGAGGAGCGCGCCGCGAACGCCAAAGTTCGAAATCTTGATTCCTTGCTGCGCTATCACTTATCGCGCACAGATTTGCAGGCCATTAGTCTTGATTTACCCGCCTTACGTTTAGCGCCCTAGGAAATGAATGTCGAAGCTGTTGGCGGCCGTCATCAGCCCAGCTTGTATTGACGTAGGCGGCAAATTTTGCCAAATTAACGTCACCGCCAAGGTGGCGGTAACCCAGGACGGGTTAATCTTAAACAATCCATGGAAGGAGAATCTTATGCTCACTCTCAGAGCTTTCTTACTATCACTACTCATTTTTAACGCTGGCCTAGCGGCTGCAGGCGATGAGATTAATATCAACTCAGCCAATGCCGAGATGATCGCTGCTGCGATGAATGGCATTGGCATTAAACGTGCCGAAGAAATCGTCGCCTTTCGCGAAAAAAATGGCGACTTTAAATCGGTCGACGATCTGGTGTTGGTAAAAGGCATAGGCGCGGCGACGCTAGACAAAAACCGTGATCGCATCGGTGTTAAGTAATCTCTATTAGCCTGTATTTCCCGGCCTAAAAACGTATTTTGGGCCGGGAATTTTTTGCGCCGCAACCGGGGCTCAGGTATGCTCCTTGTGAAAGAACTAACATCGATACCGGGCGTTCATTTCGCGCCCGTGTCACAGCTTTGACAGAGACCATAATCACCAATGGAAGAAAGATACGAGCCGCGCGAGATTGAATCCGCGGTGCAGGCGCATTGGCGTGACAGCCGAACCTTCGCGGTTAATGAAGATCCCTCGCGCGAGAAATTTTATTGCTTAAGCATGTTCCCTTATCCGAGCGGCAGACTTCACATGGGACATGTGCGTAACTACACCATTGGCGACGTTATCTCGCGCTACCAGCGGATGTTGGGCAAGAATGTGATGCAACCGATGGGTTGGGACGCTTTCGGTTTGCCCGCAGAGAATGCCGCTATTGAGAATAATGTGCCGCCAGCCGAATGGACGCGATCTAATATTGATTACATGCGCTGTCAATTGCAGCGCTTGGGATTCGCCTATGATTGGGCTCGCGAATTAGCCACCTGCGATCCGGATTATTACCGTTGGGAACAATGGTTTTTCACCAAGCTATACGAAAAGGGCTTGGTTTATCGTAAGCAAGCTGTGGTCAACTGGGATCCGATTGATCAAACGGTATTGGCTAACGAGCAGGTAATCGACGGGCGTGGTTGGCGCTCCGGTGCTGTTGTTGAACGGCGAGAAATTCCACAATGGTTTGTCAAAATCACCGATTACGCGGACGAACTTTTAGCCGACATTGAGAAGCTTGACGGTTGGCCTGATGCCGTTAGAACAATGCAGCGCAATTGGATCGGCCGGTCTGAAGGTTTAACTTTGCGTTTCCAGTTAGAAAATTCCGACGAAGAATTAGAAGTCTTCACAACACGTCCGGATACTTTATACGGCGCAACCTATATGGCGGTTGCCCCGGAACATCCGCTCGCCGTGCGCGCCGCCAAAGACAACTCAACCCTTGCCGCCTTTATTGAAGACTGCGCAAAGATGTCTACCTCTGAAGCCGCCATCGAAAAAATGGAAAAGAAAGGCGTGCCCTTAGGCGTTTCGGCGATACACCCGCTCACGGGCGAACCCATTCCGATTTGGGCAGCGAACTTTGTGCTCATGAGCTATGGGTCCGGGGCAGTGATGTCGGTACCGGCACACGATCAGCGCGACTGGGAATTTGCAAAAGCCTATCAACTGCCGATCGTGCAGGTGATTTTTCCGGCGAAAGGTGATAATCCCGGGATTGAACAAGGTGCCCTCATCGACAAAGGCGTGTTGGGAAACAGCGAACAATACGATGGTTTGGATTTTCAACGGGCTTTCGATCAAATCGCAAATCGCTTGGCGGCGGAAGGTCGCGCCGAAAGAAAAGTGCAGTATCGCTTGCGTGACTGGTTAGTTTCGAGGCAGCGCTATTGGGGTTGCCCAATCCCGATGGTCTATGACGAAACGGGCAAGCTATACCCAGAAAGTGAAGCGCGCCTCCCGGTAGAGCTACCCGAAGACATCGAGTGGCAAGGCGTTGCTTCACCGCTCAAATCAATGCCGGATTTTATCGAAACCACTTTACCCAACAGTATCGAAACCGCGCTTAGGGAAACTGACACATTCGATACCTTCTTTGAGTCATCCTGGTATTTCGCGCGCTTCTGCTGTCCCGGCGCGAATCAACTCGTCGACGAACGCGTCGATTACTGGATGCCGGTAGACATCTACATCGGCGGTATCGAACATGCCGTACTGCATTTACTTTACGCGCGCTTTTTCCAAAAACTTATGCGCGACTTAGGCTTAGTTAAAGATAGCGAACCCTTCACGCGACTCTTAACTCAAGGCATGGTGTGCAAAGAAACCTATTTCCGCGATACCGGTTCAGGGAAGCCGCAATTTTTTAATCCCGCCGAAGTCACGGTGGAGACTGATAGCAAAGGTCGCGCGGTTAAAGCGACCTATGATGGCGACAATCAGCCGGTTGAAATTGGTCCAGTGGAAAAGATGTCAAAGTCGAAAAATAACGGCGTCGATCCACAAGTCTTAATCGATAAATATGGTGCCGATACGGTGCGCTTATACACGATGTTCGCGGCACCGCCGGATCAAAGTCTCGAATGGTCCGATACCGCGGTAGAAGGTGCTTCGCGATTTTTAAAGACATTGTGGCGCTTGGTATTCCAGCATGTGCAACTCGGAGCGGTGGAGCGCCTAAGCCCAGATACCCTGAGCGATGATGCCCGCGACTTACGCCGCGTCGTCCATCAAACAATCAGTAAAGTGACCGACGATGTTGCTCGTCGCTATAAATTCAACACGGCCATCGCCGCGGTAATGGAATTGTGTAACGCTCTGAACAAAGTTCGGGAACCGTCGCCGGCGCTGCGTTCGGTTATGCAAGAGGGTTTAGAAACCGCGGTGCTGTTGCTGAGTCCAATTGTCCCCCACTGCACGAATGTACTCTGGCAAGCCTTGGGCCATGATGGTGATGTGGTCGACGCCGCTTGGCCGGTGAGTGACGAGACCGCCCTGGTCCAAGACCAGATTATGTTGGTGGTGCAGGTTAACGGCAAGAAGCGTGGTGAATTGCAGGTGCCGGCAGATCTGGATAAGGACGAAGTAGAGAAAATGGCCCTGGCAGACTCCAGCGTGGCACGTCATCTGGTGGATAAAACCGTTGTGAAAGTCATTGTGGTGCCGGGGCGATTAATCAATATTGTCGTGCGATAATGCAGGAATGAAACTTAGAATCATTCTCGTCGCGCTAAGCTGTATGCTCTTCACTGCCTGCGGTGATTGGCACTTGCGCGGCACCCGTACCGATCTGGTCAAACTAAAATCGGTCGCGATTAACGGTACCGCGGCGCCGGTGTTGAGACAGGCGCTGATTCGAGAGTTAAGGTTTAGCAACGTTGCGATCGTGAAACGCGCAGATGCAGAAGCAATTTTGGAACTCGGTCGCGAACAGTTTGATCGGCGAGTTGTTTCCGTCGATCCCGATACCGGCAAAGTCCGCGAACTGCAACTCAGTTTAGATGTGGGCTTTACCGTTAGAGATAAAGACAAAAACCTGATTTCTCCCTACCAAGATCTCAATTGGATCCGCGATTTTGTGTTCGATGAAACGGCGTTACTAGGGACCAACGAACAAGAAAACGTCATTCGCCGCGAGTTGGCTGAAGACGCCGCTAAGACAATAGTCCTTCGCTTGGAAACCGTTGAACCCGCTTCATCAAATTGAGCGCGTGACCGGCTAAAGTTGCGCAAAATTTCCCTCTCTATCCTATAGGGCTTGCTTGATGATTTTGGAGCCTGACAAGCTGGTCAATTTCCTTACCACTAATGACATCAAACCGGTGTATTTAGTATTCGGTGACGAGCCGCTGCAGCTCATGGAAAGCTGCGACGTCATTCGTGACGCCCTGCGTGCTGGTGGTTTCGATGAGCGTTTGGTTTTTGAAGTAGAACGCGGTTTCGATTGGAATGAATTGTTGGTGAGCCTGGGCGGTATGTCATTGTTCGCCGAAAAACGAATCATTGACGTCAAGCTCGGCGACCGCAAGCCCGACAAGACCGGGACAGAAATCATTGAGAACTTTCTCGCTAACCCCACGAGCGAAGATACTTTAATCCTGAGTGCTAATAAACTAGATCGCAATCAACAACGCTCTAAATGGTTTAAGGCCGTAGAAAAGTCAGGTGTTGTTGTGCAGGCGAAGCAGGTTAGCGGCCGCGCGCTCGAATCCTGGGTTGTAGCGCGCGCAAAATCTAAAGGCCTTAAATTAGATCGGGAAGTCGCAGATTTAATCGCGACGCGCGCGGAAGGGAATATGTTGGCGGCCGCTCAGGAAATAGAAAAACTCACGCTTCAATATTCCGATGAACTTGTCGATTCTGATGCCGCGCTGAAAGCGGTGACTGACAGTGCTCGTTATGACGTGTTTAAGCTAATCGATTGCGTCTTGGCGGGAAATGCAAAGCAAAGCATTCGTATGTTGCGCGGTTTGCGCGAGGAAGGCACAGAACCCATCGTTATCAATTGGGCGTTGAATAAAGAGCTCCGAAGCTTGAGCGCCATGAGTATGGATGTTGAGCGCGGCGGCTCAATCTCACAGGTAACAAGCAGTGCGGGTGTTTGGCGCTCCCGGCTAAATCTTGTAGAAAATGCTTTGCGGCGGCAAAACGCAAAGCGGTTGGGAAGGATGTTCCGCCGCACCATAAAGATTGATCGAATCATCAAAGGGGCCGCGGACGGCAATCCTTGGGACGAAATGGAGCTCCTGTGCCTGGCAATGGCAAGGAGCCTCTGATTAAGTCATGAACTCGCACCTTGCGTTCAAACCCGCTGTCTTCTGCGTTGCGAATCTTCGAAATAGCACCACTATTCCGTGCGATTCGCGCCTTGAATACAACGCGTTTGAATCACAATCTGCTTCGCCCAGACTTAATCAGAGGCTCCCTAGACGCTAACGCTGTGCACCGGCACTCGCCAATGAATTCGCGCTATACTAAAACGCCACCGTCGCCGGATATGCCGCGACGACGATTTTCACAGAAAACCCACGTGATTGAGTAAGTTTGATGGCTAGCAGTTCAGAGCAAATTCCGTTCAATGTCGAAGGCTACATTCGAGACCTCGGCCGAGCGGCCCGCGCCGCGTCGGTGGAGATGGCGCGTGCTTCAACCGGCGTAAAAAATGACGCTTTGAATCTCATTGCGGATATTATCGAAACGTCGAGCGCCGAAATCTTGGCCGCTAATCAAGCGGACCTCGCGGCCGCTACCCATTTAGAGTCTGCACTCGTCGACCGCCTCGAACTTAATGAGGCGCGCATAAAAAGCATGGCAGACGGTTTGCGCCAGGTGGCGGAGTTACCCGATCCCATTGGTGAGATAACCGACATGCGCTATCGGCCAACTGGCATCCAGGTCGGACAAATGCGGGTGCCCCTGGGGGTGGTGGGTATTATTTACGAGTCGCGTCCCAACGTCACTGCAGACGCGGCGGCATTATGTTTGAAATCAGGCAATGCAACGATATTACGGGGCGGTTCTGAAGCGCTGCATTCCAATCAATCGATTCGATCTTGCATTAAACAAGGGCTTGAAAAAGCAGGATTACCCGCCGAAGCCGTGCAGGTATTAGAGACCACGGATCGCAGCGCGGTCGGCGAGCTATTACGTGCCGCTGATTTTGTTGACGTGATAGTGCCGCGCGGTGGTAAGGGACTTATCGAACGCGTGATGAGTGAAGCACGGATGCCGGTGATTAAACACCTAGACGGTGTATGTCATGTCTATATCGATAGCGAGGCCGCTAAAGATAAAGCAATCGAAATCGCGTTTAATGCGAAGACGCAACGATATGGCACCTGTAACACGATGGAAACCTTACTCGTGCATCGAGAAGCGGTGACCGATGTCATGCCTGAATTAATTAATCGTTATCTTGACGAAGGCGTGGAATTACGCGGGTGCGAAACAATCCAATCCTTGAACGATAAAGTAAAACCCGCCGAGGAAGCAGATTGGTATGAAGAATATTTAGCGCCAATATTGGCCGTACGTGTGGTGGACGATCTTGAGCAAGCGATGGCGCATATTGGTGAGTACGGCTCTCAACATACCGATGCTATCGTGACGGAAAATTTCTCAACCGCGCAACGTTTTTTGCGAGAAGTTGACTCTAGTTCAGTGATGGTCAATGCGTCCACGCGTTTCGCTGATGGTTTCGAATATGGCTTAGGCGCTGAAATTGGCATTAGCACGGATAAGTTTCACGCCCGTGGTCCGGTCGGCTTGGAAGGACTTACCTCAAGTAAGTGGGTAGTTCTAGGCGATGGTCAATTACGGCGATGAACGGAGCGCACTAGCTTATTAGCATTTATCTTCAAATTGCATGCTTTAAGTTTTCGGGATTAGCTACTACGAAATGCGTTTAATCGGGGTTCTCGGCGGCACCTTCGATCCAATCCATATTGGGCATCTGCGCTTGGCAATCGAAATGTTGGATCAAGCCGGCTTAGCCGAAGTTCGTCTTGTCCCGAACGGCATTCCAAATCACCGAAAAAAGGCAGTTGGTAGCGACGAATTGAGATTGGCGATGTTGGCGGAGGTTGCCAGTCCACCAAATCTTGTCGTAGACGCACGCGAAATCGAGCGCGGCGGCGTCTCCTATATGGTTGATACCTTGGCTTCCTTGAAGCACGATTACCCTCAAGATAGTTTGTGTTTAATTCTTGGGATGGACGCCTATACGCAGTTGCCGACTTGGGATCGTTGGCGGCAATTATTCGAGCTCAGCCATATATTGGTGGCCACCAGACCTGGCTCGGAACCTGCGTTGGATAAAGTGCTGGCCGATGCCACCGAAAACCGCATTATTAGTCGTTCTGAAGAATTAGGCTTAGCCGAAAAAGGTAAAATTCTTTTTATCGATATCCCCTTACTGGATATTTCTGCGTCTGATATAAGACGTCGTCGAAAAGCCGGGCTCAGCATAAATCATCTTGTGACCGCGGATGTGGAGAAAATTATTGAACAACATCGCTTATATATTAATTGAGGTTATAAGCTCATGAACCAACAAAGCGTGAACCATCATCTTGCTGAAGTCATTACCGGCGCGCTTGAAGACGGCAAGGCGATCGATATTAAAAGTTTACCCGTCGCTGAAATGACAACAATCACCGACTTTATGATCATCGCAAGCGGTAGTTCCAATCGTCAGGTTCGAGCATTGACCGAGCGGGTGGTGGATGCGGCGCGAGAAAATGGCGTTAAACCGAGAGGCCGAGAAGGGGAAGAAAACGGTGAGTGGGTGCTCGTCGATTTTGGCGACGTGGTCCTCCATTTGATGCAACCTGCAACGCGCGAGTTCTATCAGCTAGAAAAATTATGGGAAGCACCGCCAGCAGAGACGCAATTAATGTAGACGCCAATGCAAATTTTGTTAGCTTGTGTGTCAAAACCCCTGAAGGCTTGGGTCAAAGAAGCCTGTAACGAGTATGAAAAAAGACTGCAAACGGAGCTGAACTTTCGCGTCCAAGAGCTTGCGCCCTTCGCTGGGGGTAAAGCAGCTGAGGTTCGCAAAGAGAAAGAAGCGGAACGTCTTTTAACTGCCACCCCTAGAAACGCGTTTAAAATTGCCTTGGATGAGAAAGGCAAGCAACTCACCACGAAAGATTTTTCTTCGCTGCTATCAGACTGGCAGTTCGCCGCAAGGGATGTAATTGTGTATGTCGGCGGCGCAGACGGGCTTGACCAATCATTGCTAGCAAAAGTCGATCAAACCTTGTCGCTATCCAAAATGACCTTGCCGCATCAAATCGCCCGCTTAATGTTTACCGAACAGCTGTATCGAGCGACGACAATCCTTAATAATCATCCGTATCATCGCGATTAATGTTGGATCCTAAGTATCGTCCTTTAATTCTCGCGTCGGCGTCCCCGCGGCGAGCCGAACTATTAAAGCAGCTTGAAGTGGCGTTCACAGTCCAGGCTGCAAATATCGACGAGACTCTCCGCTCCAAGGAGGCTGCGCAAGATTATGTCGTGCGTTTAGCGGAAGAGAAAGCGCAAGAAGTGGCGAAATCATCCGCACCGGGCGCGGTCATTCTTGGTGCTGATACCACCGTAGAAAAAAGCGGCGAAGTGCTAAATAAGCCAACAGATCGGCAAGACGCGGCGCGTATGCTAAAAATGCTGAGCGACGCCACCCACGAGGTCCACACGGGAATTGCGCTATTAATTGTCGGCCAGGAAGATTCCGTTAAGACATTATCCGTCACAACGGAAGTCAGATTTAAACCTTTGAGACAAACAGAGATCGATCGCTATATCGAACTTGGTGAACCCTTAGACAAAGCAGGGGCCTACGGCATTCAAGGACTGGGCGGTGCCTTTGTCGCCGCTATCACTGGATCTTACACCAACGTCGTTGGTTTACCGATTCAACAAACGCACGAGCTTTTGCAGGCGTTTAAGGTAAAAACGGCTTTGTCATAATCGAGCGATTGCCGAATCTTAATTTACTAAATCGATAGCTTAGCGTTCAACGCCCGACTCACTATTTTCTTAGTTCGAACGATTCAGAGAGTTTTTTCGCCACGGCAATATTTTTGAGTGTCACGTACATCGGCAAGCCGTTTTGGTAGGGCGGATAATCCTCGCCTTGTATCAGGGGGCGCAAATATCGTTGGCACTTCTCGGTAATACCGTATCCGTCGGCCGTGATGAAATCGCGCGGCATCATTTTTTCAACGTTCGCCACGTCGCTAAGTGCCGCTTTACCGATTTCCCATTGGTAGGGTTCATCACTCAGGCGTTTAATCGTGGGCATTACCGCGTTATCGCCCGCAAGTGCCATTTCAACTGCTGCTCTGCCAAGTGCGTAAGCCTGTTCAACGTCGGTTTTTGAAGCAATATGGCGCGCCGCTCGTTGCAAATAATCGGCCACCGCCCAGTGATATTTATAGCCATGCGCTTGCTTAATCATGTCGGCGACAACCGGCGCGACCCCGCCTAATTGGGCATGTCCGAATGCGTCTTTACCGCCCGCTTCAGCAACGAATTGGCCTTCGGCGGTGCGTAAACCTTCAGATACCACAATCGCGCAATATCCATAGTCATCAACGCATTGTTTTACACGACTGAGAAAGTCATCTTGTTCGAAGGGAATTTCTGGAAACAAGATGACATGCGGTGCGTCACCGGTATGCTCATTAGCAAGACCGCCCGCGGCCGCGATCCAGCCAGCATGACGTCCCATCACTTCCATCACGAATACTTTGGTCGACGTTTCAGCCATCGAGGCGACATCGAAACCCGCTTCGCGAATGGACACAGCAACATACTTCGCTACTGAGCCGAAGCCTGGGCAGTTGTCTGTAATGGGCAAATCGTTGTCGACAGTTTTTGGAATACCGATGCAGGTCAATGGGTAGCCCAATTGTTCGCTAAGTTGCGCAACTTTGTTTGTTGTGTCCTGCGAATCACCCCCGCCGTTGTAGAAGAAATATCGAATATCGTGCGCTTTGAACACGTCGATTAATCGTTCGTACTCCTCTCTATTTTCATCAATGCCTTTCAGTTTGTAGCGACACGACCCAAATGCCCCCGACGGGGTGTGCCGGAGGGCGGCAATGTCTGCGGCCGATTCTTGCGAGGTATCGATCAGATCTTCCAATAGCGCGCCAATGATCCCATTGCGGCCGGCATACACCGTGCCGATTTTATCGACATGCTCGCGAGCGCATTCGAGAACACCACAAGCGCTGGCATTGATGACCGCTGTAACCCCGCCGGATTGTGCGTAAAACCCGTTGTTTTTGCTCATTCAAAACTCCTCAGTCTAGTGCCTCAATCCCGGTGTTTGCGCGTATTCTTGGCCCCCGCGCACGACTTCCATATTACCAGGCTCTGGGGTTCGATTTAATCGCTAAGGTAATGATTTGTAAAACATCCCCTCCTTCTGGAACTTGCCACCGGGCGGGAACTCTAACGCACTTACTTCAATACGGCGCCAGCGGCCAGACCAATTCAGCGGTGACCGAAGTAGGTTAAAATGGACCGCGGAAATTCGGTACAGACAGGCAAGATGCTCCATAGGAAAGCCCAACAAAGCAGCTGCGCAGCAGGCGCGCAAATTCGCAATCGTGGTTGGCGGGCGCTGTTACTTGCTGTGTTACTGGTGGTCGCGTTCGACAGCGCCAGTGATCCTTCTGACGATTTGCCCGATTTCGGAGATTCTGCGGGCGCAATTATCTCTCCCGCCCAAGAAAAGAAATTGGGCGAGAGTTTTATGCGGCAAGTTCGTCGCTATGCCCCTGTCGTCGACGATGAAGAAGTTGAAGACTACATCCAACAACTCGGTGAAAGCTTGGCTAAACACGCCGAATACGATGGTGAATTCACCTTCTTCATGATCGAATCTAATGTCATCAATGCGTTCGCTGTGCCCGGCGGATTTATCGGCTTCCACACGGGATTGATCTTAAATTCTAAGGGCGAAAGCGAAGTGGCATCGGTAATGGCGCACGAGATTGTACATATTACCCAGCGACATGGTGCACGCGGCATCGAAGCGCAGGCGCGCAGCAATATTCCAGCGATGGCCGCCCTGTTGGGTGCTTTAGTTTTGGCGGCGGTCGACCCCCAAGCAGGAATCGGCGCGCTCACTGCGGTTCAAGCGGCACAGGTTCAGAAACGGATTAATTTTACGCGTAGCAACGAGCGAGAGGCCGATCGCATTGGCATAAAACTATTAAATGAGGCGGGTTACGACACGCGCTCGATGGCCGATTTTTTTGAACGTTTACAAATCGCCAACCGTTACACCGATCCGAAACATATTCCGGAAATTCTGCGAACCCATCCAGTCACAACCAACAGAATTTCCGAAGCAAAGGAACGTGCGGAGAGTATGGATAACTCGAATGTGCGTGACGACAGTTTTGAATACAAAATTGTTTGGCACAAGCTTAACGTGGCCGCGGCGAACGATCCGAATCAGGCAAAAGAATACTATGAGGATCTACTAGAAAGCGGTGACTACGATTTTGAACCGATCGCACGCTATGGTTATGTGCTTGCTTTAACCGAAGCGGGTGATGTGTCTAGCGCCCGTGTAGAAGCGGCGAAGCTATTGGCAAGTGACCCAGGCGTGATTTCTTTTCGCCTGGCCGCAGCGAGGGTCGAACAACGGGCGAATGATTTTCAAGCGGCATTGGCGCATTTTCGAGCGGCCTACGAAATGGATCCAACGAGCCGCGCAGCGACTTATGGTTACGCAAACATGTTAACGCTTGCTGGAGAACCAGAAAAATCACGCAAGTTGCTAAGAAGTTTTGGGGTTGGTAATCGTCAGGATCCGAAGTTTTACAAATTGATTGCGGAAGCTGAAACCCGCATGGGCGCGCTGGCGAAATCGCATTTTTCGCTGGCGGAGTATTATCGGATCGTGGGGGAGTTAAATTTATCCGCGGTGCAGCTTCGCCTTGCACAAAAGGCGCCTGATGTGACGAATTACGAACTACACCGAATTGACGCCAGGCTCGACGAAGTTAACGATGAAATGATTAAGCTCAGAAAGTCCTTGAAGCAGCGGGAAAAAGAACGCGAACAACGGCGGCGTTAGCAAATATGTTGCATGTTGTACCTCATGGCTACGGAAGATATTTGTTGGCAGCCTTGTTAGGATCTTCGCTGCTCTTTTCGGGCCTGTCGTTAGCCGAAACTGAGCCAACGACTGGCCAAATGCTGGCCTTCACAACCGAGCAAGGGAACTGCTTAGCGTGTCACCATATTCCCGGTGGAAGCCAAATGGGTGACATTGGGCCAGCGCTGGAGAATATGCGGGCGCGGTTTCCGGATAGAACTCGTTTATACAGACAAATTTGGGATGCGAGCGCGTTTAATCCGGAGACGCTAATGCCGCCTTACGGACGCCACGAAATTCTGAGCCCAACAGAGATAGATGCAATAATCGACTTTCTTTATCGACACTAATCACCTGCCCATATCAATCCCGTGCTCAGAAGACGCTTCCTCAAAAACCTAATAGCAGCCAGTGCTGGTTCGGCCGTCGCGTCGGTTTGCCAGGCCATTGAAGGTACCATCGAGCGTATCTGGCCATCGCGACCGCGGCAAGCATTTTCCGAGGAATCACTTGAACCCGCTTTCTCAGCGCTATTTGGTGAGCGTGAAATCACTGAGAGCGACAAAGTAAAAGTGGTGGCGGCGAAACTTGCTGAAAATGGTGCGGTCGTCCCGGTAAAGGTGGAAACAGAGTTTGAACACGCAACCCAAATCACAATCATCGCAAGTAAAAACCCGGTGCCACTGGTTGCCCAATTCCACTTTCATGCGAACGTCAAACCTTTTGTCGCAACACGCATTAAGCTTGCCGAATCGAGTGAGGTAATTGCGGTTGTTGAAACTGCGGACGGATTATTCCAGGCGCGCCGCTACGTTGAAGTGACTATCGGTGGCTGCAGTGCCTAAATTTGAATGAAGGACCTATTTTGGCTAACACGATAAAAGTTCGTACGAAACTTAAAGACGATAAGCTTGAGGTGCGTATGCTGCTAAAGCATCCTATGGATGTTGGTCGTCGTCTAAAAAACGGTGAAGAAATTGCGCCGCACTTTATTTCCGAACTGACATGCCGTCGCAACGATGAAATTGTTATGCAAGCACACTGGGGCGCTGGGGTATCTAAAAACCCCTACGTGGCGTTTACCTTAGATTCGGTAAACAAAGGTGACAAACTGTCCCTAGCATGGCTAGACAACCAAGGTGATGAAGATCATCTTGAGGTTCAGATTTAGCGATCGGTCGTGCGATTCTCGACTTGCTGTTGGCTGGGGTTAGTTTTTGTCATTGTTGGCTTTCCCGATATTTCTATTGCGGCAGATGTAAACGCCGATAGAGATTCATTTAGGCAAATTTATCACGACAAATTTCCGACCGTCGCGCTTAGCGACTTCGTCTACGGTGTGTACGCTATTGACCCCGCGCTAAAACAACAATGGGAGGAAGTGAACGAATTCCCGCCGTATGAATTCGCGCTGGATGATGGAAAGTCACTGGTGGAACAAACGTTGGCCGACGGTACAGATTTATTAGACTGTCTGGGCACTAATCCGGTTACACAACATCCGTATTTCGACGAGGAGCAACAAGAGATCGTGACGCTCGACGGCGCCGTTAATCGATGTCGAGTCGAGCATGGTGAGTCTAAACTCAGTTATCAAACCCAAGAGTTGCAGAACTTGGTGGCTTACCTGACTTTTCTTGAGCGTCGGCAGCTGCGTAAGACGCCGGCGCCTGAATCGATGGCGGCGAAAAACGCTTATGAACGTGGCCGCGCGTTTTTCTACACGAAGCGCGGTCAATTGAACCTGTCTTGCGCAGACTGTCACATCAAAGCCGCTGGTCTGCATTTACGTGAACAAACGCTGACGCCCCTACTTGGGGTGATTAATCATTTCCCGATATACAGTTTGCGGGCCGGCGCGCTCGGCAGCCTGCATCAGCGGTTCGTCGGCTGTATCGAACAGGTTCGCGGCGAATCGAATTATCTGCAGAGCAGTACTTTTCGCGAGCTGGAATATTTCCTGGCGCTCATGTCGGACGGCTTGCCCATAGTCGGCCCAATGACTCAGCGCTAGCTAATAACCCTGCAGAATTACAATCACTTGGTACCGATTCCCCGAATCGATATCAGGTCTTGTAGGGTCAATCCCCCACCCAATTGATAACAACTGTGAACTCGGGTAAATCCGGTCTGAATGAGGCTCACTTCACAGAAATGAAAATAATACGCAGTATCATTGCTTTCCAGGCAGAGCAGACCGAAAAGGTCAGCTAAAACTACAACAACAAACAAATAAACGAAAAATATATGGACAACAAAACAGGTATTTGCCCGATTCTGGACGGCATCGGACTAACCGCGCTGGTGATTGCAATTTTTGCCCTAGGCGGCTCAGTTTGGTTCCTAGACCTCGGTACTCAAGGGAAGTTGATGGAGGTTTTCCAAATGGCGTTCAGCGCCAGCGTCGTGTGTTTCCTAGGCGCTCGCGTGATCCAAATTGTCGACATCATTCGGAACACGCCCGACCCAAAGAGCCTTCGCGTCGTCGCCGCTACCCCGGATTCCTCGCTTGAAACTGCAACGCCCCAAGTCGTTGCTGGGGAGATTCGCCAGGCAGCCTAGCGAAACCCGGGTTTAGAGTTTTCTGGCTCTCGACGCGATTCTATGGGCACAACCACCTTGCTGAGCTAGTTCGGAGAAATCGCTTCAACTAATCTCGGTAGCCTTTCCATTCCCCAAAACAACTGGCCCCGGTAAACATAGCTGGGCACCCCGAAAACGCCTATTTCTTCCGCATGGTGCTGAATAGCCGCTAATTCTTTACGGCCGTCACCAGCGCAGTACCGACTAAATCCGTCGCCGTTAAAATCATGAGTGGCCATCAGCTCGGCCATAACATCAGTATTTTCGATGTCCAACTCGCGTCGCCAGAACCGCTCAAAGACATCCTGATGGAACTCCTTGAATGGACCTTGGTTACACACATAAAGAAAAGCCATGTGTGCTATCGTGCTGTCGAAGATTTTTTGCGGTCCCCGAATGGTCAAGCCTCGCCGGTTTGCTTCACGACGACAGTCCATATAGGAATATTTCACCCGCCGCCATTGGTGTGCGTTTCGAGTACCGACCGTGTCTTCACCAGCGTCATCGAGCGTCGCGTTGCCTAAGTAGCTTGGGATATCTAGCGTATAAGGCAGCCACTTCACCGGTACACCATGAGTTGATTCAAGTAGAAAGGTGTCCTCTTGCGCTAGGTAAGCGTAGGGGCTTTTATAATCGAAATAATGAAAAATAATGTTGTCTTCCATCGCTGGCGCCGTTTTGCTGAGAAATTGGCGAATTCATATCAATGATTAAACAATCTGTCCACCGTCGATTGCTACTGCCAGTGTATTTACCGGCCATGCTATTAGGTATTCCCGCCCAAGCATCGCTAGTGCTGTTACCCCTTTACGTTTTATACCTGGGCGGTAGTCCAGCCGCCGCCGCTTCTATCATTGGCGTGCGAGCAGTAGGTATGATGAGTATGGACATTCCAGCCGGCATGCTTGCAGCTCGCTACGGGGATAAAACCCTGATGTTGTTGGCCAGCGCAGCGATCGCCCTTTCTCACACCGCTTTTGCCTTAAGTAAGGAATTTTGGTTGCTCTACGTTATCGCGTTTTTCTATGGTGCCGGGGGCAGTAGTTTTCTTTTAGGCCGGATGTCTTATCTCACCGACACTTTAGACAATGCCGAACGCGGCCGGGTGATTGCAATGATTGCCGGCAGCATGCGCGCTTCCGCGCTGATTGGCCCTTTTGTTGGTGCCTTGTTGGCGCAACATTTCGGCTACGACAGCGCTTTTTTTATAGGTGCGGTGCTTGCCGCAGGCTCTTGGTTTTGTATCAAATATTTTGCGGTGACTGAAAACCAAACTCAGGAATTTGTGCCCTTGCGTAAGGTCGCCAAAATTGCTCAGCAGCACGCGAGAGTTTTTGCAACGGCAGGTATCGGTGCCGTCCTGTTTATGCTGCTGCGCTCGGCGCGTACCGTGATGGTGCCCTTGATTGGCGCCGACTTGGGGCTGGACACTCAAACCATTGGTTTGATCGTATCCATTTCCGCAGCGGTAGATGTGGCCCTGTTTTATCCGGCGGGTTTAATAATGGACAGACGCGGTCGCCGCGCAACGGCGGTTCCGAGCTCAATCCTTTTCACCATTGCCCTGGCGCTCCTTGCCACGGCCGAAGGATTTTCGAGCTTGCTGGTGATAGCCATATTTCTTGGTTTCGCCAATGGCCTATCCACGGGCATTGTGATGACCTTAGGCACGGACTTGGCGCCGACCAACCAACGCGCCGGTTTTTTGGGTATTTGGAGATTGCTGACCGACTTCGGTACTTCAGCAGGTCCGCTGGTAGTCGGGGCGATCGTGGCTAGCGCGCCTTTAGGGGCCGCCGCCTTATCGGTTGGCGCAATTGGGGCTGTTGGCTGTGTCGTGGTTTATCGGTACGTCGAAGAAACGTTGGCGCGCTGATTGAGTTTTCTTAGCTCTCTTTACGTGCTTTTACGCAAGAAAACCCACTCGTCGTCACTAGATTCGGCGGCGCTATAGCGATACCCATCAAGGCGAGCTTTCTTTAATAACTGCGGATCTGTAATTTGATTATTAATGATGTAAGCACTCATTGTCCCACGCGCTTTTTTGGCGAAGAAACTTAAGAACTTGTATTTGCCATTTTTAAAATCTTTAAACACCGGCCTAATTATTTGCGCGCGTAATTTGTCTTGTTCAACTGACTTGAAGTACTCGTTAGAGGCCAGATTAATTAGCGTTTCAGAGCCGGTGGCGCGCAAGTCTTTATTGACTACTTTTGTAATGTTATCCGCCCAGAACTCGTATAAATCACCTGCGCCTGCTATTTTAAGTGAGGTGCCCATCTCCAAACGATAAGGCTGAATTAAATCTAGCGGACGCAACACGCCATATAAGCCGCTTAGAATCCTCAAATGTTGCTGCGCGAAATCTATCGCGTCGGCATTAAATTGTGGCGCATCCAATCCAAGATAAACATCTCCTTGAAAAGCGTACATGGCGGCTTTGGCGTTAGATTTGTTGAACGGCGTTTTCCACTCTCTGTATCTTTCGGCGTTTAATTCACCCAGCTTTTCGCTTATCCCCATCAGCTTTTGTAGGTCTTTGCTGGAGTATTTTTTCAGCGTTTTAACTAACTCTGTGGAGGCATTTAGCATGCGCGGCCGCGTGAGTTTCGACGATGGATTGGGGTCTTCAAAATTTAACGTTTTTGCCGGTGAAATTACCACTAGCATGAAGGCAGTGCTCCTGAACGAAGGTTATATGTCAAGCAATTAATTTGTCGATAACCGGTAATATTTTTGGCCGGGACCGATATTGGATGTGCTAAATTACCACCCGGACAGAGGGATAGCAAAGCGCCAATGGAAACCTGCCCGCTTCCCAGAGATAAACGCTTTGCACCCGGAAAGCCGAAAAAAAAAGACAACAACGAATATCGGTAATTTTTGTGACAGCTAACAATCTACTCGCGCGCTATCCGCGCGTTCTGGGGGAAAAGTAGATGAACGTATTTGACGACAAAGTGTCGGCGCTGTTCCTATTGCGGCGGGCGAAATTTCAAGGCCTTTCTTCTGAAGCGCTTGCCGTTTTGCTTGATGAAGACGATCACAATCAAGCGAAAACGGATTGGTCAAAGATTAAGCGTCGATTAGAAGATCTGCTTTCACCGGCCTAGCTATTTAGGGCCAGACGCAGACTCAAGCCGACTCACGAAGTGACGCTAGTGAGTCGGACAGAATATTCACGGGCTGCCGTATGGCGTAGCCCTGCATCTCGCTAACACCCAATTGACGCAGATCATCGATTTGCTGCTGATTTGTCACGCTTTTGGCAATTGGTGTGACACCTGCGCTCTGCGCGTTGTTCAATGCTACCGAGAACATTTTTTGTGAGATGGAGTTCGAGTTGATGGCCTCTATGAGTAGCGGGTCAAACTTAACGAAATCTACATCAATGTAATCGAGCAGATCTAAGCCCGCCAAACTGGTACCAAAATCATCAATCGTTATTTTAGTGCCGTATCCTCGCAGCTGTTGCAAAAACTCTGGAATTGATTCGTCGCGATAAAGCAAACTGGTTTCGCTAATTTCGATACACAGCCTCTTCGCGAGCGACGGTTTTTTTGCAAGCTTCCCGAGCAACTCTTTGCGCGAGGTTTTGTCGGTTAATGTAGCTGTCGCCAGATTAACGGATATTGAAGCATCAACCCGGAAGCGACTGTCGCGTTCCAGTAAATCTAGCGCGTTATCGAATATCCATTTGTCCAGGGCGGAAACCAGCTGCAAACGCTCCGCCGCAGTGATAAATAAATATGCATCGGTATAGGTACCGTCAGTTTCCTCAATCCTAATTAATGCTTCGTGCTGCGACACGCAATTGCTCTGCTGATTGATTACCGGCTGCAATGCCAAAAATAGTCGCTCCTCGGAGAGAGCGGCTCGGAGTTTCGTGGACCAGTTCGGTTGTTGTTTTCCGTTCCATGGCCCCGAAGTACCCATATTAAAAATTCGGATACAGTTTCGTCCGGACTCCTTCGCGAGATAGCAAGCGGCATCGGCATCGCGCATGACATTCGTTACCGACTGGGTTTTTTCATCTAATTTCGTCAAGCCAAAACTCGCGCTTATCTTATGGGTAACCCCATCCCAGTGGAGCTCAATATTTTGTACCGCGGTACGCAAACGATCGATGATTCTTTGCGCATCCTCCATGGCAGTCCTTTCCATGATGATCCCAAATTCATCGCCACCGAGCCGAGCGATAATATCGGTTTGGCGCATGCATTTTTTCATTGCTTTGGTCACCAGTTTCAGGATTTCGTCGCCCGCTAAGTGACCACTGGTGTCGTTGATAGGTTTGAATCGATCCAGGTCGATAAAACACAAAACGTGTCTGTCTGGGTGGCGTTTAGTCCGCTGGAACAATTGGGCAATTTGAATCTCGAATTCGCGCCGATTGTACAGACCGGTCAACGTATCTCTTGAGGCGTGATAGGCAAGTTGCTTTTGCACTTGATCAATTTCGGTCACATCCTCGCACACAACCAAGATGGCTTCCTGTTTGCTTTCATCGGCAACTAGCTGGAGCGTTGCTTGCACCGCGATAATTTCGCCAGAGGCCTTCACAAGTTGTAATCTGCCACGTACCCGGTTCGATTCGCAGTTGGGGAGCGTCGCAAGGAGTTTGTTGACGTCTTGCTCGTCGGTACAGAGTTCGCTAAATCTCAAACGAAGAAGCGAAGCATGTGGGTACCCTAAATATCGAGCGCCGTAATGATTGATTTCCGTGATCCAGCCGTCGCTATTTAAAGACATCAAAATCGATGGGTGCTCGTGATAGAGCTTTGCAGACCCGTAGTCCTTGGCAGCCCGATGTTTTCCACTTTCCTGTGTTTGTTCTGCTCGACGACATTTTTCTTCGAGCAGAATAATGGTATCCGATTGTGCCGCGATTTGATTTTCCAGGACAACGGTCGAATGCATTGTCGCGTCCTGAATTTTTGCCTCGGGGGTTCGGACCGCAGCGCCCTCGCGACGCTCTCTGGCCCAAAAAATTACGAACAACGGCAAAGATGCACTAAAAATCAGTAACGCAGCGGCAATACCTACCGGCAACGCGGGTTTGATAAGACTGTAAGCGAGCGCGATCAAAAGAGGTAGATTGAAAACCAAAACTTCAGCCGGCCGATCAAGGCGAGCCAAACATTGTATGGCAATGGCAAGCGCAACAACTGCGGTTGCGATGACGCTAACGTTCGTTAGATGCTCGGGGAGAAAAGAAAGTGCTAAAGCCCACATGGACCCAGAAAAGAAGCTGAGTGCATACATCGTTGTCTTCTTGCTCGAACCAAAATGGGTATCGTTTCCAGATCGCCCACGGCAGTAGAAATGATAACCCAAAGCGATCGATGCCGTTGTGGCAAACCACGCTACTAAATAGAGAGTCTTTGTACTTGGAAACAGCAACCCAACTAACGCGAGTGCCGCAAAGACGTGACTAAGCACCTCGCTATTCGATGGCCGTCTGTCGTGCTGGCTGCGCAAACCTAGTGCACCGCTAGCTTGTGTTGTTTCCGTAATGCTGGCACTACCAGAATTCATTTTTGACTAAGGAATAGCCCTAGCCTATGTCCTCGACGGGACATCAGATAAGAGCTCACAATTCCTCCCTAAAAGGTATGAAAAAAGCATAGGTAATTTCGACTGGTGATTCCGCGCGGCAGTTCCGCTAGTGGGATAAAATGCGTTCTGCACCACGCCTGCGATCGGTAAGCTGTGACCGCGAACACATAATCGTTTCGCTGAGGTTGCACCGCGCCGCGCTCGATTAGCCCAAAGCTGATTGGCGCTCATCGCCCGGCTTGGGTAAAAATGAATAACGAATGAATTAGCGATATGACTGAAATAAATCGACAATGGTTGCTAAAGCGGCGACCGCAAAACAAAGCAAGCCTCGAAGATTTCGAATTTACAACGGGCGCTGTCCCAGAGCGCGCTTTGGCCGATAACGAAATATTGGTTAAACACATGGTGTTTCTGTGTGCACCGACAATGCGAAATTGGATGGATCCGCCAAGCAACAGCCTTTACCCTTCAATTCCGCTTGGACAACCAGTGATGGCGCCGGCGGTCGGGCGCGTGATCAAATCTGGCGATCCTAAAGTCAAACAAGGGACGCGAATTTCGACCATTGGAAGTTGGCAAGACTACGAAATCATCAACACAAAACAACGGCCGGTGATCCCGATTGCAGACAAATTAAGTTATGCCGACGCGATGGGGCGATTCGGTTTGAATAGCTTAACGGCCTACTTTGGCACACTTGAAGTTGGCCAACTCAAATCTGGTGAAACAATGCTCGTGTCGGGGGCCGCTGGCTCTACTGGCTCGGTTGCCTGTCAGATCGGAAAAATACACGGCGCTAAAGTGATTGGCATTGCTGGCGGCGCCGACAAGTGCGAATGGTTAACAGGAACCTGTGGACTAGACGCGGCGATAGATTACAAATCTGAAAACGTGGCTGAACGGGTACAGGCATTATGTCCCAACGGGATTGATGTATTTTATGACAACGTCGGCGGGGAAATCTTGCAGGCGGCAGTCGACAATATGGCGAAGTTTGGCCGCATCGTCCTATGTGGTCAAATCTCAAGTTACGATTCAGCAGACTCTCCCGAGGGCCCTCGGAATATGATGCGAATGGTGTACGGTAGCGTCACCATGCGTGGCTTTTTAGCGCGCGACTTTGGCACTCAGTTTCCAACGGCCTTAGAATCAATTATCAACTGGACTGAGCAAGGAAAGATCATTCACCGCGAAGATTTACGTGAAGGATTCGAAAATTTGCCAGAGATATATTTGGCCCTGTTCGAGGGCACGAACGCTGGCACCCTGCTCGCGCAAATTGCTAGCGACTGATTTAATAGCGACGTCGCTCGTCTTTTGATCTTGTCGCCCGCTCAGAGGCACATCCTGTGCCGTTCCTCGTATCACAACAAGTTAATGGACGACGTTCGAGTAAATTGAGAAATTTTTCTCATAATTGATTGTCGTTCCCCGCTCTGGGCTTCACATTTTCGTCGCAACATTTTAGTCTCAAGTCTTGGCTGCCGCCGCATCGCTGCCAGGATAACGGCGCATTGAGGTGGTAGGGGGAACATTGGGTCTGAAAGTACCCTAAAGTTAAGTTACGGATATCAAATGTACGAAAGCCATTTTGGATTAAGCTGCAAACCTTTTAGCTTATTGCCCGATCCAGAATTTTTATTTCTCAGCAATAAACACGATGTCGCTTTGTCGATGCTGGAGTATGCGGTCTGTAATGATCTTGTGCTTTCGGTTGTATCTGGCGAAGTTGGTGCGGGAAAGACGACTCTGGTGCGGCGCTTACTCAGACAATTGGGCGCCGACGTTACGGTGGGCTTAATTACAAATACCCATCATGACTATAAGAACCTTTTGCAGTTTGTGGCCATGTCTTTCGGGCTCGATTACAAAGGAAAAGAAGAGGTAGAGCTGTTCCAGATATTTACAGAGTTTCTTGAAGATGAGTTTGTCGCCGGACGAAGGACTTTGTTGATTGTTGATGAGGCGCAAAATTTAGATCACAAAACACTCGAAGAAATTCGTTTGCTAACAAACATCAACGCCGACGACCGCACGTATTTGCAACTTATGCTGGTGGGGCAACCGGAGTTACATGACAAATTGAAGCAGCACGAATTGCGTCAGCTCGCGCAACGCATCGGCGTAGTCGCGCAACTCGAAGCATTGTCCGAAAAAGAAACGGCGAGCTATGTCCAGCACCGCGTAGAAGTGGCAGGGGGCGATCCTAGAATTTTCCACAAAAATGCACTGCGTTTAGTATATTGGAATAGTGGGGGTATCCCGCGGGTCATCAACACCTTGTGCGACTTGGCATTGGTTTACGCGTTCGCGGAGCGAAAGAAAATGATCGACGCAGCGTTAATTGCAGATATAGCCCGTGACCGAATTGATACAGGATTGTTTGGTAATTTTGTCTTCGATACGAAAGACCTTGAACGAGCAGATGCGAGTTCCAAGCATTTGAAAAGCGATCAATTCGATGGTGACGCTGCTCTGCGAACTGTTAGCTCTCCATCGGCTCCAGCGAGTGAAACAGAGGCCGTGGAACCAGAGATCCAGGTCTTAAAAAAGAACCGCGAACATCTT
>JBCCFA010000008.1:0-22883 GCA_039029975.1 Pseudomonadota bacterium | reverse complement strand
GGGCTATCGCGTGGCGATCGGAGAAACCGATCTGCTGGTCGAGCAGCCGCTCTCGTACTTTCCGAAGTCGGTCCCCAACTTGCAGCAGGCGTTTCGCATCCGCCAGCCCGATTGGTCGGCCACGATGCGAATCGAATCGCTCGCCCACGAACGTGGTATAGAAATAAGCTGGCGACCCTTCTTACTGGGGCCTATCTTCCAAAATCAAGGTTGGAATGATTCGCCATTCAACCTTTACCCTGAAAAAGGAAATTACATGTGGCGGGATCTTGAACGGATTTGCGCGAACGACAAAATTCCTTATAGTCGCCCGAGTGAATTTCCTCGCAATGGTCTTCTTGCCGCTAGAGTTGCTTGTTGTTTTGCTAACGCGGCGTGGCTTCCGAAATTCGTTCGCTCAATCTACCAGGCTAATTTTGCGCATGATCAGGACATTGCTAACCCAATAGTTGTTAAAGAGTGTCTTTCGCCTTCAGGTGAGGATCCCGAAAAGCTGCTAACGGAAGCCCAAGCGCCAGATTCAAAGCAACGACTCCGTACCCAAACTGAAGAAGCTGCGCGCTTAAGGATTTTCGGTGCCCCATCCTTTACAGTAAGTAACGAACTTTTTTGGGGAAACGATCGTCTTGAAGACGCTTTAGAATGGCTGGCGGACTCATAGAACTTACGCCTTTATTCCGGGGACACAATACTAATTTGCGACTCATAAGACAGACATCGTTCGATGAAAAAAAAGTAAATTAGTATTGTGTCCCCCGAATAAGAAGATCTGACTAAAAATAGGCTGCGCTAAATGAAACTGTTGCAACTGGGACATGATGTAGATTCAGAACGCGATCTCTACAGCCTTGAGCTTAACCAGTTGCAGGAATTTCCTTCGAATTTTCGCCTGCCTAGCAAACATTTTGTCTGTCTAACTGTTGGCGATACGAGCCATCTTTCGGACCGCGATTTACATGGCCTCGCCGATACGCTTTTACGATCCGGTGCGGTTTATCTCTCTTTTTGGGGGCCGGGTTCGAATCGCGCGCAAGCGTTATTCGATGATGCAATCCTTATGTCCGACTATGAGTCTTCGAATGAGGCGGTGATTCCAACCGTCGCGCATGATGAAGAACTCGAAGAAACGCTTAACTTCTTGCTGCTTTTTACCGGGGCCGCTCCGGAATACCAAGATTCGTGTCACGCTGCGCTTGTCTTACTGCTTAGCGCGCCCGAGCATACCGCTGCAGTACATCGCGCGCTTGAAGATCCTAAAGCGTTTGTTACGGCAATATGAAAAAATAGCGGTGCCGCAGACTAATTTACCTGCGTTAGGACTACGCACAAGGCTGTTCATTTCGATGTTCCCTTAGCTTCGACGGTCGCTACATTTGATAGGCGAGAAACAGATGAGTCAATATATTTTAAAATCGCGCGACATTGAGTCTTTGCCAGAAGCGAAGAATATTCACCAATTTAATGATCGGGCCATAAGAAACACAAAGTCACTAGGGGATTTAGTAGGCCTTACCTCAGTCGGTTTTCATCTGGTGAGAGTGGAGCCTGGTGACGAAACGACGCAACATCATAATCATGAGTTTTCCGACGAATTTATTTACGTCTTGTCGGGGAATGGCGCTTTGTCTATTGGTGAAGAGACAATAGAGATTGAGGTGGGAGACTTTGCGGGGTTTCCTATGAACGGGCCCGCACATTCAATGACAAATACCGGCGAAGAGGATCTTGTTTACCTAATGGGTGGTGGCAGGCCGGATATCGATATTTGTAATTACCCGAAAATAGACCGGCGCATGTATATTGTGAAAGGCCAAAAAGAATACGTGGACCTTCGCGATTTGGGTTACGTAACTAAGTGAGCATATTTTTTAGCGTAAGGATCTTTTATTTAAGGTAGTACAACGTGGCCAACCATGAATCGTGAAATGCAACGATTACAGCTAGGCCATTTCTAATGTTCCAGGGTGGCATTGCACAAACCGCGCTGGATCTGTATCCATCTATTTTTCCAGATTCTGGCATTGTGCGCGTCGAGAAATATATTGAGGGGGAGCCTGGTCCGATTGGCACGATCAAGATGGCCGTCTTCACGCTTTGCGGCCGCGAATTAATGTGCGCTGACAGCCCCATCGAGCATGAATTCTCGTTTACGCCACCAAGTTCTACGTTCATGGAGCTTGATACCGCGGTGGAGGGAGAGCGCGTCTTTAGCATTCTCGCCGCGGGCAAAGATGTCTTAATGCCCCTCGACAATTACGGGTTCAACCAAAAGTTTGGTTGGGTTAACGATCGGTTCGGCGTGTCGTGGCAAATTAACCTTGGTGCATGATATTTCGTCACCTTCGGAGAACCGAACATGCGGCTAATCGGCATGCTTGATTCGCCGTATGTCCGTCGAGTGGCCATCTGTCTTGAATATTTAAATGTGCCATTCGAGCATGAGCCGGTGTCAGTACTGAGCACAGTCGAAGCGTTCAAAAAATTTAATCCGGTCCTCAAAGCACCTACGTTAATTTGTGATGATGGGGAAGTGATCATGGATTCTTCGTTGATACTGCAGCTCGTGGAAGCCAACCTCTCAACGAGTGCTTCTCTTTGGCCTTCTGATTCTTTGGAGTTTCAACATGATATTAGAGCGGTGAGCCTGGCTTTGGCGGCTTGCGAGAAGAGTGTTCAAATCGTTTACGAGACGAATCTCCGACCGAAACACGCTCAGCATGAACCATGGCTTTCTCGTGTACGAGCACAATTGTCGGCCGCGTATGTAGAATTGGAATAGGAAATTATTAAGCGGGAAGCGGTGTTTGCTAGTCTAAGTAACGCAAGCATCACCACCGCGGTGGTATGGGCATTTACGCAATCGGTGCTTCCCGATTTGGTCATTTCGGAAAATCATCCTGCCCTGTCTGATTTATCGCTACGGTTTGAAAAAGAAGCCGTATTTGTGAAGTATCCGCCAGTAGGGCCTGGGATTTGATTGTAAAACTCACAAGGTGTCGCAGAGGTCACCTTGAAATTCCCGTTACTACTGCGATGATGGGCGCGGGCAAAAAGGCTTGTGATAAACATTAAGTTACTAGCGAAAGGCATTACGGACCAAAATGAACGTAAAACCCCATGACCGATTCGCCCAAACTTATCAGCTCGATGCTGCGTTAGTTTCTTCGCAAGCGTTGGCAGTGGGAGATGATAATCCAATTCATCATGATCCGATTTTCGCTGCCCAGACGCGTTATAAACGTCCGATAGCAAGTGGAACGCACACAACGGCATTGCTGCTTGGGTTGACTGCATCCCATTTTTCTAAGGCCAACTCGATGGTTGGATTAGATTATTGGGTAGGGTTCAAGCGTCCAATCTATGCACATGAAAAGATTCGAATGGAGTGGTTAGTTGTTCGCGTTACGCCAAACAAAAAGCTTGGCGGTAAGATAGTTGAGCTGCGCGGCCGAATTTTAGGCGAAGACGGCAAAACTTCCGTCGGCGCGAAGGGACGTTTATTGGTCACGGAACAGCTATAAGATATACAAAGTTGGTTAAGCTGCCGACGAATCCGCAACAATTGGTAAGATATTTCCTACCTTAAAAATGACAGAACCCAGAAAAACTATCGCGACACTACGTGCAGAATTATATGACACGTACATGAAGTACTACGTTGAAGGGTTCAAGGCTAATGATATTGGTTTGATCGATCAGATGATCCAATATCCGGTTGCGTATCTAACGGGTGGTGCGGTTCGAATGTGTGATCGGTACCCAATTAACCCAAAGCAACTAAAAGAAGACAAGCAGTGGGATCATTCTACAGATTGGAAATTCGAAATTACGGCAATCAATCAGCATGAAGCTCATGCTGTCGCATCTGCGATTAGGCGGCGAAAAGACGGAACTATTATCGAGAACGTGCACGGATTTTATGCTTTCACCATGACGGATAGCGGTTGGAAAATCTACGCTGTCGCCGATATCGCGTTTTGAATTAACTTCCACGCTATGAGGCATCCGTTGTTGACGGTGATGCTGTAAATCGCAGGTGGGATAAAAACACAATCCCGCACCGTCTTCTCAACGACGCGCCCATGGCCTTTATCTCAAAAATAATTTTTTTGAAGAGCTCTCGACTCAGTTTTCGTCGCGCCGAATCCGCCGTCGACCAGTCGGCGAGAACACCCAAGCACCTGCGTTGCGGCGGTCAATCGCAGCGCTCTGTCGGCGCTGATTACGCGTTGCGTTGAGATTGGGCAGAATATCAGCCGGGTCGTCGGCATCGACCTCGTAGAGCGCTAGGTAACGCCTCGGGCACGGCATCCCCTGTTCATCACTTAGTTCAAAGCGTTCGGCACTCTGCCAGCCGGCGCTGGCGAGAACTTCTTCGAGATGCGTGTTCTCGTACCAGTCGTTAAAGGCCTCTTCCTGCCCTTCAACAGGTTCACTCATGACCATTACCAAGTGTTTCATCGATGTATTCCTTCGTGTTAATCAGCGACAAATCATAGCAAGTCCATTAATAGATAAAATTATCAGCCGCCGGCAAAGCACCAGTTTTCGGCGGTTCGCTTGTAGTCAAAAAATAAGGTGTTATAAGATGGTACTTCCAGAGAAAAGCCAAATCGACCCGGCAAGCTGCCGGAATTGTAATAACGACGAGATCAAACAATGTTAACTCGACTTGCAGGTGGACGACTATTCGACCCGACCCAGAACATAGACGATGTTGCGGGCGATGTTTATATCCAGGATGGATATTTCGTAGAAGCCCCTGCTAACGACGGGGAAGTTGATCGCACGATTGATGTCTCTGGTTGTGTGGTGATGGCTGGGGCTGTGGACATTCACTCCCACATCGCAGGCGGTAACGTAAATAATGCGCGGCTGTTAATGCCCGAGTTGCAACTTGCTGCCAGCATGCAAGGCACTGGCTTGCTGCGCAGCGGCAAGCACGTTGGCGGTTGGACTGCCTCCGGTACCGGTACTCGCTACGCGACAATGGGCTATACCACCGTGGTTGAGCCGGCTGTGCTCCCGTGTAACGCAGTTGCCGCCCATTTAGAAATGTCTGATATTCCGATTTTAGATACCGCGGGATTGGCTATCCTTGGTAACGATGATTATCTATTACGCATGCTCCGCGCGAAGGCATCACAGAAAGAGATAAATGATCATGTGGCATGGACGCTCGACGCCACACGATGTCTTGGTTTGAAAGTGATCAATGCCGGTGGCGTAGCGGCGTTCAAACAGAACGTCCAAACATTCAATTTCGATGACAAGGTGCCCAGCTACGGTGTGAGTTCGCGCCGCATTGTACAGGCGCTTCAGCATGCGGTAGTGAATCTGGGCGTTCGGCATCCGTTGCACGTGCATTGCAATAACTTAGGAGTTGCAGGACAAGGCATTGATACGTTAATCGAAACCATGGAAGCTGCCGAGGGCATGCCTATGCATTTAGCGCACGTCCAGTTTTATGCTTACGGTAATGAAGGCCCGCACGAATTTTCCTCAGCGGCAGCGCGCCTGATCGATGCCTGGCAGAAACACCCCAACATCACCATGGATGTTGGACAAGTATTGTTTGGGCAAACGGTGACCATATCATCTGATTTGCTTGCGCAGTTTAATAATCGTGTCGTGGCTAAACCGAACAAAGCTATCTTCAATATGCTCGAATGCGAGGGTGGCGCAGGCGCGGTGCCTTATGAGTTTCGTAAACTCAACTTTGTTAACACCCTGCAGTGGGCTATTGGACTTGAACTCTTCCTGCTTGCCGATGATCCGGCGCGTATCTTTTTTACGACCGATCATCCAAACGGTGCGCCCTTTACCCGCTATCCCGAATTGTTTCATCTGCTAATGAGTGCCGATTACCGGGCAAAGGTCATGGCCGGCCTTAATCAAGAAGCGCTCGAAATGACCTTGCTGCCGGATTTGAAACGCGAGTATTCTCTGAATGAGATTGCCATTATGACTCGGAGCGCGGCCGCCGACTTAATGGGCTTATACGACCGCGGTAGCTTAGCGCCCGGTTGCGTAGCTGATGTTGCGGTTTACAAGCCGCGCGCCGACATTGGGAAGATGTTCTCCAACGCCCACTTAGTATTCAAGTCGGGTGAAGAGGTCGTGAGTAAGGGCAAAGTGATTGCCACACCACGTGGGTGCGCCTTGCATACCCTACCTGATTACGATCGCCGACGGACCAAACGTAATTTGCGCGATTACTATGATCGCTACATGACCGTTAAACCTGAGCGTTTCTGCGTTGAACCAGGTTTCGCTGACGCAACGGGCGGCGAGCGGTTCGCGGAGGTGCCTGCAGACGCAGCGTGAAGATGAGCTAGATAGTTCTCGTTTGCTTTCTTAAAGCGCAACTTGCGTCTCGTGCATTGAGATAGTGTCGCGATGTTTTCGGATACCGAATAAGCGCTGCAGTAAAACGGGACGTACTTTCGCGTTCGATCCACATCAACATGGGCTGCAGTTCAGAAAACCTAGATTTTTCGCGCTCCCAACGGCCGCTGGGATAGTCTCCAAAAAAAACATAAACATGACATATGGTTTTCGACCCAGTTCGCTCCCGCCTGCTTTGAAAATCGTTTAAGCTGCAGGAAATGCAGGCTCGCGCGGCCATGAGGGGAAGCCATTACCATGCTAAATATCCATCAGTTTAAATGTCTTTCAGACAACTACGGATTTCTTGTCCACGAGTCTGGCTCAGGACTCACCGCGTGTGTCGATACGCCGGAAGTTGAGCCCACTTTGGCCGCACTAGGGGCGAAGGGTTGGTCATTGACTCACATTTGGAACACGCACTGGCATCCCGACCACACTGGTGGGAATCTAGAACTGCAGGAAAGAACGGGCTGCGAGATATTTGGCCCGCGCAACGAGAGCGAACGCATTCCGGGTATTAAAATGGCACTGGGAGAGGGCAGCTCCTTTGAATTTGGAGAACATACGGTTCGTGTGTTCGATGTGCCTGGCCACACCTCCGGCCATATTGCTTATTGGTTACCAGACGATACCGTCGCATTTGTAGGCGACACACTCTTTGCGCTGGGCTGCGGACGATTATTTGAGGGAACAGCACAGCAGATGTGGCACTCGCTTGGCAAGCTGGCATCGCTACCTCCAGAGACAGTGTTGTACTGCGCGCATGAGTACACACAAGCGAATGCGAGATTTGCGATTAGCGTTGATCCCCAAAACAACGCATTGGCAGAGCGCGTTAAGGAGATTGACGCGCTCCGTGCCGACGGTGTCGCGACGGTGCCTATGACACTCGCCACCGAACTCGCAACGAATCCGTTCCTGCGAGCAGAAGATTCAGGACTTCAGCGTGCGCTTGGTATGGAAGGGGCAGATCCTGTCGCTGTATTTGCCGAAACCCGCAAACGTAAAGATAACTTCTAAATCACCCATTCGAATACCGTGCTGCAATTGTTCGTGGTCGAGATCGCACGAGACAACAGCCTGCTTTTTGCGACAGTTTGAGGGGCACGCTTCGCGCTCGCAGGGATTGTCGAGTAACGACAAGTCTGTCAGCATTCATCTATAGATAATTGCATCAAGCCAAGGAGTTTAATCGTGCCACGCCATTATTTTTTCGCAGTGTTCGCTGCATTTCTACTGTGCATCACTGAACTAAACGCCGAGCCGATTCTCGATTGCGAGCCCAAGGGTAACGCTCGCCCGATCTGTGATTTCTCAAATCCCGAAGACATTGTTGCGCTACCAGGTGATGAGGCCATATTAATTGGCGAATACGGCGCGTCGGCAGAAGCGAAGGGCAGGTTAGTCGTGTTTGAAATCGCTAGCGAGAAGCAACACACCGTGTTTCGCGGCGGTCAAGGAAAAAGCGTAGCGGAGTCGGGCTGGGGTGATCCCAGCTGTACCACGCCGCCCGATGAAACCTTCAACAGTCATGGCATTGACTTAGTTCGTCGCGACGATGGACGGCTGCAGCTGTTGGTGATTCAACACGGCAATCGCGAGGCCGTTGAACTCTTTGAGGTAATGGGTGAAGGCAGAAACTGGCGGGTCGCCTGGCGCGGATGCGTTCCTTCACCGCCCAATGCATCACTCAATAGCGTTGCTGCACTTCCCAATGGCGACTTTTACACCACGCAGATGATTCCGCTTGAGCCGCGAATCGATATTCGCAAAAGTATTCCGCGACATATTACAGGTCACGTGTTTGCGTGGTCTCAATCCAAAGCGAGTTTTAGCAAAATAGAAGGCACCGATGGTGCCATGCCAAACGGGATAGTGGTCTCACCAGACGGACGCTATATCTACATGAATGCGACCGCCGAACACAGTGTGCGTAAAGTTGAAGTTGCAACCGGACGAGAGCTTGCGCGGGCCACAGTTGATACGCCAGATAACGCGCGATGGTCGCCAGACGGCCGCGTACTCATATCGTCGCTCGATAAAGATCTTACCGGACCAGATTTTGCCGCATGTGTGAGTTTAAAGCGCGGTGCTTGCAGCATTCCGTTCAAAATTGTTGCACTGGATCCTGACTCGATGACTATTGTCGAGACCCTTTATGAGAGTACCGGAGCCCCGATGGGCGCTGGCACCGTTGGCCTACGTGTTGGCGACGATTTATTTATCGGTACTTTTCATGGTGATCGGATCCTTCGTGTCAATTTGAAGACGGAATAATTACGGAGCGCTGTTTCGGACACCTGCCGTTTTGTGTCCTATAAAATGGAATACTGCGCTGTGTCCCCTAGCTATTTTTGGCAATTTTGGGCTCGCTGTTATTGCGATGGCAAAGATTTGGTGGACACCCAACACGGACCGTCCGCCACTCGCAAGTTGGAGTAACTAACTGCCGTGCTGCCCATCGAATCGTATCGACTCAAACGAAAGTAACGCTCGTTTGTTAAATTAGCGGAGAATTAGGTTCGAAACCTAACTCGTGCCTTCCCCAAAGTTCGCAGGCTCTCTCGTAGTCAATGAAGGCGTGTGTGGACAGGGTATTTAAGTCTCGAAAGGATCGTTGGAGCGGGCAGTCCAAGCGAAATCCGCTCGTACCGGAACGAGAAGCCGTATCATTGACGCTTTGGCGACACATATCGCTAATAAAGCCGGCACGTACAATTGCCACCTATGTAAAAGGCCGTAACCCAGGCAGTTGATGCGCAGGCACTGGCGATGGATCTGGCAGTAGCGGTAAGTGTTTCGATATCTCATTCATGCCCACCCAAAGATTTTGGCACTAGCATTTGGAAAACTTCTGCATCGACTAATGCTTGTATTGTTTCATCATGCGATTGACGATTTTGCTCAGCTTCGTTCGTGCGTTCTGCAATCGCCTGTAACAGAGCATTTACCCTTTCGAGGAGTTCATGCTGAGATACGGCCATTTAGCTAATTCCTATTATTTGCCCGCCGATCGTTTTGCTTAAAATGAAGCGACAATGCGTGAAGAATTTTTCTAGCATCCCAAATTCCATTCAAAAAGACGAAAAATTGTTTCCGATTCCGGTTCTATCTAAATTAGCCAGATAATGCCAGCGTGCCTCGATAATGAAAATTGCTCGCTAAAGCGCATTCCAACCTATCAGTAACTGTGCTCACTGCGCGGATAGTAGCGTGGCGACGGAAAACATTTGTAACGACACGCCTTTAGAGAGCCAAAAAATTCATAGGTTATTGTAATCAAAGCAATTTCCCATTAGGCTTCCAAAGTCAGGCCACGAAAGAGGAGCGACAATGCTCGTTGCGGCAATACCTGTCGACGAAGAGAACAGGCTCGCGGCGCTTCATAATTTAGAGATACTAGATACCCCATCGGTCGAACAGCTAGATCACATCACCAAACTTGCGCGGGAAGAATTCGAGGTCGCGGTTTCGATGGTGACACTGGTTGACAGACATCGACAGTGGTTTAAGTCGATCAACGGATATGATTTAGACGAAACAGATCGAGCCATCTCTTTTTGCGCCCACACGATTTTAGAAGATGCTTGTTTGATCGTACCCGATCTGTCGCAAGATCCTCGATTCATGGGTAATCCTTTAGTGACCGAAGAGCCTAAAGTCCGGTTCTATGCGGGCTGCCCAATTCATGACCCTACCCGCTATCGGATAGGTACATTTTGTATTGTTGATACTAAGCCTCGCAGCTTCGATTTGTCAGATATCGCGAAATTAACAGAACTGGCTCGCATTGTAGAAGAGCAAATCGCGCTCGATTATTTCAACTCGGTTTAGTATCCGTTTGCGCGCAATCGCCGCGCTATTCCCACTCCCTGTTCGCAATTTTAGTTTTTTGGTCAAGGCTTGTATTTGGCATTTGCCATCGCCTTATCCGTGCGATCTGTCCTCTTTCGATCGCGGATTTAGTTCTACTTGTCCAAGACAAATTCGGGTGTCCTGTTAGGAAATATTCCCAACAAGTCAGAACCTTCTGGCTCTGAGGACGGCACTCAGAATTTACGCGGTAGTATCCGGGTGCCAATTTACATATTTCTACCAAGCACTTAAACGGAGTTAGGGATTTGGGTTATGAATACACCACAGGGAAGTGGGTATGGTCGCGCGTTATTAACGGTCTTGTTGATGCACTACGGTATGTTTCTATCTGCCGCAGAGATCCCGCCTGTCGTCGGCCCTTGGGGCTATAGTGCGAACCAATGCACTAATTTTGCTAACGCCAGCACCTGGGCGGCAGATTGCGCAGTCCTAGATGGAGGAACGTGGGCAGGTTCAGGCACTGGGAGTGATCCACTTCGATGCGAAGACCCAGCACACCCACGGCCGTGGCCAGTTGAGTCAATGATCGAACCGTTAGCATCGGCACGGTCAGGTGGGGTAGCCAGTCTAGATGGATGGCAGAGCGAAACCTCAACGGTACACTGCACGGGCTTTTTCGATACCAAAGGACTATCTAAAACCCTCGGCATTGAATCCAGCAATGCGAGTTTAGTTTCAATTGACGGAAATGCGGGGGCTTGGGGCGCGCGTCGAGACAGGGATGTCGAATGTCCCCCCGGCACTTGGACCTTGGCAGATCGTTGCCTCCAGTACCCCGCAGCCGACCCTTATCGCGCTTTTGACATGTGTCCGAATAATGGTACCAACCCGGTTAATATATTCACCGGTGCGAAGATCCACGTTGAAACGGATTTTCGAGACAACGGACCGAATCCGTTGGTGCTGACCAGATATTATTCTTCACGGATGCCATGGCGTCACGCCACTTGGGAAGAATCCGGATTCGGGCGTTACTGGCGCCACAACTACACCAGAGCGATTGCTCATTTTGAAAGCGACAGTTTCGAGGCTGCGGTTGCAATTAGAGGTAACGGTAACCGCCATTATTTTATTCCCGAGGGTTCCGGCAGTGAGACTATTTGGCGTCCAACTGAAGCAGACATTGCCGAGGAGTTAACGCTCGTTGAGCTTAATGGAGTGAGTTACTGGAACTATCTCGCGGCAGACGGGTCGCGTGAACGATATCTCTTAGATTCCGGTCGATTGGATCATATTGTTTCGCCAGCAGGATTTGTTACGCACTTTTCCTACGATGATTCTAATCGTCTTGCTGCAGTCAACAACGGATTTGGGCGTAGCTTGGTTTTCACCTATGGCGAATCAGGTTACGGCAACGGCTACATTTCACAAATTGCGTTGCACCTAGACGACGAACTGATACCTGGCAGTGAGATTCGATACGATTATGAAAATTCGAGCCAGCAAGGTGTGCATATCATCTTGGGTAAGGTGGTTTATCCAGATGAGACGCCTCTTGATCCGCAAGACAATCCCTTTAAGGATTACGTGTATAACGAACCTGCTCACATTTACTACGACGAACCGTACAAAGTTGATGTGACCGACGGACCCTCGACACGTTCGTATAATTCCCCATATAGATTAACCGGAATTATTGATGAAAATGGCGACCGCTATGCAACCTATAAATACCAACGACACCTCTTCAGCGGCGGATTCAGATATGGGGTACCCGTTTGGGGCGGTCATGGTACGCCCGATGAAAACGGCGACTATGCGGATCAATTCAAAATCACACGTTACCATTCGAGTGCATTCCGTAGTAGCAGCGCATCTCATCAGGGTTCTGCAACTATCGCGGATGCTCAAGGTAAAAGTCGAAACTTTCATTTCAAATTCTACTCTGGCGTGTTGCGCCCAACCTTAATTGAGGGTGGTATCTGTGAATTTTGCGGTTCGGACGCGCAGAATATCGAATACGACAATGTTGGTTATGTCACCGCCGAGGTTGATTTTGCAGGTAATAAAACAATTTTTCAGCGCGATGAAAAAGGCTTAGAAAAGTGCCGTATTGAGGGCGTTTCAACTGTCGATTCGTCGAAGACGTCACCGCGTCGGATAGTTAGCGTATGGGATCACGGAAGCAGGGTTTTATTAGAACGCCGAACATATGAACCCTCATCGGGCGTTGATCTGACGATTTGCCATTCAACTGATGATACCGGCTGGACGCTACGCCTTAAGGAGGTGCGAAGTTACGAACCAGGCAGCAGTCGCTTAACGCAGCATGCTGTTCATAGTTATAACGTGCTAGGCGTTGAAGACGAGCTTCCACGGGTAACAACTTATCGTTATTACGGAAACGACGAACAGCATGGATTGCCGTTTCAACTAAAGCAGATCGATGGACCACGCCAAGATGTGAACGACATACAGACTTTTCGATACGCGGTGAACCACACCAATGATCATAGTCCGGGAGATCTCATAGAAATTGAAAACGCGCTCGGACATGTAACTCGAATGACAAAACATGATGCCTACGGGCGCGTTCTTGAACAGATTGATCCAAACGATATTATTACGAATACGACTTATCACCCACGCGGTTGGCTGACTAGTAGAACGGTAGCAGAGCAACACACGGTATTTGGTTATGACAAAGTAGGGCAGCTCACAAGTACAGCGTTAGCTACCGGTGCGACTATCAATTATCAATACGACTCCGCGCATCGTCTGACGGATATCTATGACATGCTAGGAAATCATATTCATTACGAATTGGATTTGATGGGCAATCGTATTGCTGAAGAAGTTCGCGATCCCAACGGGGTCTTACGCCGGCACGCAAAAAGTGTGTTCAATAGCTTGAATCAACTTGAAAAATCGATTGCTTCCATAGACGACGGTAATGAATCCGTCACTGGGTTTCTATACGACGCTAATGGCAGCCAGATCAAAGAACTCGATCCCAGAAATCCGGGTATGAGCGATAGTGCGCCTTTACCAACTGAACCGTCAATTTTCAGCGACTATACGTATGACGCCTTGAATAGAATATCTACTACCACAGATAGTGAGGGAGGGGTCACTCGTTATAGCTACGATGTACTTGACAACATGCTAAGCGTGATTGAACCAGATGATGGAAATCCCGCTACGCCGCAGGGTTTAGTAACCAGTTACGAACACAATAGCTTCGGAGAATTGAAACGTGTAACAAGCCCTGATTCCGGTGTTACTGTGTTTACCTATGACCAGGCCGGAAATCGGTTGAGCAGGGAAAGCGAGGAGCAGCGTAGCAATGGTACGTCGATCAGCTACGTTTACGATAATTTAAACCGTCTCGTTTTTGTTGATCATGCCGGGACAGATTTAGACGTCACTCAGACCTATGACCATGATGCGCCGAATCGGAATGGGATTGGTAGACTCACGAGAATTCTGGATGCCAGTGGGGAAACCAGTTTGTTCTACGATGGCATCGGAAATCTAACCACCATAGAAAATACTCGCGACGGCACGCCGCATACCACTAAATACATTTACAATGCCTTAAACCAATTATCTTCATTAATAACTCCTGGCGGCAAGCAGATAAATTATCATTTCCGTGAAACGCCAAACGGTACTGCAACCCCATTCGTAGACAGAATTGGAATCGAACAAGGGGATGGCGAAGAAACATTGGTCGATAACATTATTCATGCGCCTTTCGGCCCGCCAGAAACTTGGCAATTCGGCAACGGCATCCAGGTTTCGAAAGCACTAGATTTGAGCTATCGAATCAACAGAGTCTCTCACGGGTTAGTAACGGACAGGATGTACACACTGGATCCGGCAAATAACCCAATAGAGATTAACGATACGCTATCGAGCGAGTTCAACTCATATCAATACGATAATTTGTCGAGGTTAGTTGGTAGTACTTCTAATTACAATTCGTTGAGTATTGGGTACGATTCACTAGGTAATCGACGCGCCGTCACGCAAGATGGCCAGGTCAACGATTATGTTTATGCCCCGCTCACGCATCATTTACTAGCATCCGGGAGTATGGTCGAGAACGCCTACAATCTCGACGGGAGTTTGACGAGCCATAAAGCCAGAACCTTGAGGTACGGTGAAGATTCACGACTTAAATCGATAATTGATTCGGTTCAACCTTCGCACAGTTACAAGCACAACGCATTTGGTCAACGCGTGGAAAAGACAGGCCAGCATAAAACACTGTTTTTCTATGGCCTAGCAGGGCGTCTACTTGAAGAAGCCGACGAATACGGGAACTCAGCGAAGACTTATGTGTATCTAAATGAGAATCCTATCGTAATGATCGAGGAGGACATTAACCCCTTTGATGATACCGATAGTGATGGCATGTTGAATGGTTTTGAAACGCGATTTGGATTTAATCTTACTGATCCAAACGATTCTTTGTTAGATTTTGATGGAGATAGTTATTCTAACTTGAGCGAGCAAGAGGCCGGTACCGATCCAACCGATTTAAACAGCTTCCCAAATGCAAGCACGCACGACGTGAAGACAATTCCGATGATTGGCACCATCGCTGGCTTAATAGGGGCCGCGATAGTGTTAGCGTTTTTGTTACCGAATGTACAAAGCGGCATGGTTGCAATTTCATTGGTGCTAATTGTCAGTTGGCTGCTCTCAGAATCGGCGTTAGCAAAAACGCATTACATTCACACCGATCACCTCGGCACACCAATTGCGATGACTGATAACGCGCAAATAGTCACCTGGTCTGCAGACTACACCCCGTTTGGTCAAGCAATAGTTGACCCACAATCAACTGCAGAATTAAACCTTCGTTTTCCAGGACAATATTACGATCAGGAAACGGGATTTCATTACAATTATTACCGGGATTATGATCCAGAGACCGGGCGGTATATTCAATCTGATCCAATCGGTTTGGATGGGGGTATTAATACTTACACTTATGGATTAACCAATCCGGTTCGTTTTGTTGATCGATTTGGTTTGTGGGTTAAACGGTGTGCTAGGGCGCTCGATGCACTGGATAAATCGCAAACGCCGATGAAACCGAGTGGAAATCCTTTGAGACACGATTACTTGAGCGTGAGCGGATCTATTCTAAGTTTCCAGGCCGGAAACAGTATGCTCTGGAGTCCAGGCCAGCTTGATCGTGAGGGAGAACTCCCTAGTAATCCACGTTGTAAATTAATTTGCGATGATGACGCCTTCGACCAATACGTGTTTGAAGCATCGAACGTCGTTGGGGAGACAACGTATTCCATCGTTCCCTTGGTGCCGGGTTCTCACAATTGCCAATCATGGGCATCGGCTGTTTTGAAATTCGCGAAGAAACGCTATTTAGAAAGCGAATCTTGTCCTAAGTGTTTCCGAGATGAAAGAGGACCTAACTCTCGGATCTTTGATCCTGATTTTGGTCGAGCTCTGTGACAATGCTATGGAACAAATTTTATCATTTATAAAAGTAGTTTTTTTTGGTAATACGGTTTTGCTCAATTCTGCACCAGTCAATTTGGATGAGCAATGGAATATTGTGCGTTTCGAAAATACTGTCGAAGCGATTACTATCGGAGCAGCCGTCCAAATAAGAATTTCTAGAGTTTCGCCTCTTTTCGTAGAAGCAACAAACTCAACTTCTACATTTGAAGTAGCTCAGAAAGTGCTGCCCGAAGGAACGATCGAGGCAATATTATTTGATGAGAATGGGATTGAATATTCTTTTTCTAAACGGCAACTATCTATTGCGCGCGATTACGTTTCTTACGGCCTGCGCTCTGAGTCACCGATACCTACCGGCGTACTATTTACTCATCTTAAAATACGTAGTGAGAAACGCTTAGAGAATATCGAAGTATATTGGAAAAATTTCTCCAATTAATCTGGGGACACATTACCGATTTTTTACGGTGTTCTGGCCAATGAACGCAAATTAGTAATGTGTCCCCAGATTAGAGTAATGTGTCCCGAGATTAGTTCTTCAAGTGAACGGCTATATACAAACGATGCTGAGTCTGTTTCTCGTTTGTCTAACCGTTTTTCTGTTTGTTGCTTTGGGCAATTGGCTCGACTTTTGGGGGATGGTTTTGGCATTTCTAATTCCGCTAGTTATCGACATTGTTGCCACGTCCTGTATCCCGTTAACCGTAAAGGCACCTGGTCGAGCTATTTAGAGTAAGGCAGGAGAATTCGGGGATGCAAAAGACACAATACTTAATATCGCTTTTTAATTAAGTAGTACGTTATCCGAATAGTTTTTTTATGCTTTGACAGCAGCGTTCGGCAACACTAAATCCACCATATCTTTAATAGAAAAACCGGCAAACATCGCAAGAACGAAAATAACGACGTCGGTATGTCCGGTACCTAGCGCAACAAAAGCAGGACCAGGGCAAAATCCACTGAGCCCCCAGCCTACGCCAAAAAATGTGGCGCCAATGAGCAAACGTGAATCGATTTGGTTTGCAGTGGGTAGTCGAAAGTTACTGTCGAAAACTGGGCTCGGTTTTTTTAAGATCAAATTAAATCCGAAGTGGGTAACCAGCAGGGCGCTACCCATCACAAACGCTAAAGACGGATCCCAAGCACCGAAAACATCTAAAAATCCTGTCACTTTTTCGGGCTGCGCCATGCCAGAGACGACGAGACCTAAACCAAAGAGAACGCCGATAGCGAATAAACTGATTGCTTTCATATTCGCTCTCCTTTAAGCAACGACGTGGCGAGTGATGTAAACGGTAGCAACTGCAACTAGCATGAATACAAATGTCGCTGTGAGCGAGCGGTCGGATAAGCGGGCAATGCCGCAAACGCCGTGACCGCTGGTGCAGCCGCCGCCTAACCTAGTACCAAAACCAACCGCGAGACCGGCCGGAATTAATAGCGCGGGATTTGAAGTCAGTGCGCCAGGATTCGCAGCCGGAATCATTACTGCGGCCACCGCACCGGTAAGCACAATGCCCACGATAAAAAGCAGGCGTCCGATCCGATCATCACTTGTACGTGCGATTAACGCGCCGGCAAATCCGCTTACCCCAAGAATTCGCCCGTTGAACCACATCATTAATACGGCGCTTGATCCGATAATTGCGCCACCTATTAGCGGAAAAAGAAATATGTCGAGATTCATCAAATCGACCTCCTACGTCTTCATCTTTCAGCCCGCAGCGCATCATACTTACCAAACAGGGACCAGCGTGGCGCACGGAATTTTTCTACCAGATTTATATTCCTATATAGAATATAGTTATTCCAAAAAGAAATAAATAACTTGAGGTGAATGCAGATTGTTAAGCAAAAAAAAAGCGCCCTCATGGGGCGCTTGGAGTCCTCAATTTTGAGCGGCTTACTGCTCGGTCAGCTCGGGCATTGCTTCTGCAATGGTTAATTTCAATTTGTTCAGCGCTTGATTTTCAATTTGGCGAATGCGTTCGGCGCTCACGCTAAATTCTGCCGCAAGGTCACCGAGAGTCCGTTTCTCTTCATCGATCCAGCGAGATTGAATAATCACTTTAGACCTATCGTCCAATTCGTTGAGCGCCGCGCTGAGCGCGTCTGCCGCATTCGCGTGAAAGTCTGCGCCAATTAGCAGTTGCTCAGGGGCGAAGCGGTAATCGGCCATAGTAGTCGCGGGGCTCAGCGCATCCGCGTCCTCGCCATCGAACGGTTGATCGGGTTGATACATCACGCTTTCCATTTCCCGCACGTCGCGTGGCTTTACTTCTAGCGTGTTCGCGATATCACGGGTTTCGTCCTCGCTTAACCAGCCTAGGTGTTCTTTGGTGCTGCGCAGTTTAAAAAATAACTTGCGTTTCGCTTTGGTGGTTACGGCTTTTACCAACGACCAGTTGGCGATGATGAAATCGTGAATTTGGGCCTTTATCGAATAAGCGGCATAGGCTGCCAGGCGAACGCCACGGCTCGGATCAAAACGTTTCACGGCTTTCATCAAACCGATGTTACCTTCCTGAATTAAATCGTCTTGCTGTAATCCGTAACCGGCGTAGCCGCGAGCGATGAACACGACATAGCGAAGATGGGAAGTGACTAAGCGCCAAGCGGCGTCTAGATCGTTATCTTCTTGAAGTTTTGTCGCGAGCGCTTGTTCTTCATTCGCACTGAGTTCTGGAAATTGGAAAACGCTGTGCGTGTACCCGTTTAAATCACTGGGCGAAGGTAGCGCTGACAGTGTAAGTTCGTTTCCCATGTTTGCTCCAAAAATAGAAGTTTCTCCTGACCAAATCCTTATATAGGGGCACTTGGAATCACTTTCAAGGGCGCCCTCAGAATAATTCCAAATATTCGTTAAATACTGGTAATTCAGACACTTAAAAGCGAATTTAGTTCACAAAAAAATAATCTGTTGACGGGTCTTGAAACCAGCATAAAACGCCATATTGAAAGCGCATCGGCCCTTAAAGCCGCATTTTAAATTCACAAATGCATTTTGGAGGTACCCCCAATGTCATTAGTTAAATACGAACCCTGGCGTCATTTTGGCCAACTGCAAAACGATATTAACCGCGCTTTTTCTGTATTCGGCACAGATGCAGAGCCTGCCAACCATCGAGCTTGGACACCAGCGGTCGATGTTACGGAATACAAAGATCATTACAGTCTTGCGGTAGAGCTGCCCGGTATTCCACCCGAGTCGGTAGAGATTACAGTGGATGACGGTGTTCTCGAAATAAAAGGAGAACGCGCAACATCAAAAGATGAGGAAGTTGTTTATCGTCGTTCGGAGCGTCGCGCTGGGAATTTTAGTCGACGTTTTCATTTACCTGACACGGTTGATGCTGAAAATGTGAAGGCAAGCAATCAGTTTGGCGTGCTCGAGATAAACATTCCTAAACAGGAGAAAGCAAAATCTCGCCGTATTGAGGTCGCGGCTTAACGGGCTCAACAGCTGGCTGCCAGCAAAATTAGAAGGGGGCTGCACGCCCCCTTTTTTATTGATCCAAAAACATCACCGGCACGTACTGTTAGCTAAGACCGGCCACCACGGGTGGCGGGTCACGTGCTTTGATAGACGTGCTCGTCGCCCTTTTTCACATAATCCTACCGTGAAGCCTGGCAGGGATACACCACTGAAAGCACTTCTGCTGCCGCAACGGCGCCATCTGAATCTTGAAACTCTGGTAAACCCTTCAGGAGGATCACTACCTGCTCGGCGAGCCTTGCCGAAGGGATTTCCTTGGGTATACATACTCTTGGGATTTGTTTTGTACTCACATCGCAGTCGCAGGGGGTCACATACCAAGTACACATTTGCGCAGCCTTGCCGCGATACCCACGGCTGAGAGCGCGCTCGCAGATGGCAATAAGTTCATCGCTGCTCGGGACGGCGTGAACTGCTGGCGCAACTTGGATGGACACCAAGACGATGATTAGGATCGCTATACGAAGCGGACGCGATTCAGCATTGCAAGCGTTTATTGTTTCACCGCCATTTCGCGAACGCCTCGCATGACCATTGTGTCCATATAATCGTATGAGTCGTGGACTAAGCTTAGAGCCGGCAGCGCACGTATTACCCGTGCGATCGCAACATCGCCCTCAAGGCGTGCGAGCGGTGCGCCGAGACAAAAGTGGATCCCGTAATTGAAGGTTAGATGCGGGTTAGGATTGCGTGAAATGTCGAACTCTTCCGGCGTTGTAAACTCATCAGTATCATGATTGGCGCCATGAATCATCACGAACACACGGTCACCTTTCTTTAGTGTTTTGCCATGACGTTCATGTTCGGTTTTTACTAAGCGAACTGAAGCGAGCGTCGGACCATCGAAACGCAGGATTTCCTCAACGGCTAGTTTAATCACGCCGTCGTCTTGCCTGACTTTTTGCGCCGCTTCTGGGTGTTGCAGCAATGTCCGAACACCGTTGCCAATTAAGTTAGTGGTTGTTTCATGACCACCAAACAGAAACAATATTGCAGTGCCAATCATTTCATCTTCGGCGAGTGATTCATCCTCATCACGGCACTTAATTAACTTAGTGAGCATATCGTCGCGTGGCCTTGATTCGCGTTCGCGAATCGCTTCGCGAAAATAGGCAGCCATCTTCTTGGCGCCACGTTCCGCGCGCGCGTATTTATCGGGCGAAGTGGTTGCCCCACCGATAAAGGGCTGCATTTCAACCGACCACTCGTGCAGCAACGCTGAATCTTCAATTGGCAATCCCAGCATCATTAGAATGACATTGGCAGGTAAGGGATAGGCAAACTCCTCTATAAAGTCGAAACTTTGCTCGTCTGCTAAAGGTTCACGCAAGTAGTCGACAGCTTGTTCCACTTGCGGGCGCAAATTCTTAATGGCGCCCGGTGTGAATACCTTATTCAATAAACTGCGAATCCGCGTGTGCTCGGGTTGATCTTTGAAGGCTACCCAAGTATTTAAATATTTCACGATTTCTTTGATACCCAAGCGCTGCGCTTCCGGCAAACTTTCGAAATAGGGCGTAATGCGATCGGCGGAAATCGCTTCGTCACGCAATACCTCTCGGACATCGTCGTAGCGGGTAAAAAGCCAGCTTTTAAGTGTCGCGCACCAATGACAGGGATCTTCTTGTTGCAGCCGTTTAAATACGGCTAGTGGATCGTTAAGTAGGCGCTGGTCGCGGGGATTATAAATATCGGACGGTAAAGTCATGGGGTTCAATTCTGCATGGAGCGAAATAGATGCGATATCATAGAGAGACTAATCATCACACCGCGTTGAAGCGGAGACCTAGCAGGTGAAATTCTATGGACAAAGTATACATTATCGGTAGTTTCAGCTCGGCCTTTGGGCGTCGCCCGCAAGACTCGGTAAAAGATCTAACCGCCGATGCTTACGCTGGTGTGCTTGATGACGCCGGTTTGGATGATGGCGACCGCATCGAGTCTGCATGGTTCGGCAACTGCGGTATGTGGGTCGAGGATCAGGGCAGTATTCGTGGGCAGGTTTGCCTAACACCGCAAGTGCGCAACGGCGAGTTTCCTGAGCGCGTGCCAATAACCAATGTGGAAGGAGGGTGCGCCACGGCCTCACTCGCCCTGAACGGTGCATGGAAAGATGTGCTTTCCGGCCAAAGCGAATTTAGTTTTGCGATTGGTGTTGAAAAAATGTTTATGCCGGAAAGTCCCGAGCGTGTCGCCAAAATGTTCTACGGCGCGATCGATCAATATGATCCCAATGAATGGGAAGAATATTATCGCGAAGCAGGCGAGGCTGCCGGTAAACCCTTTGAACCGGGTCCAGATCGGACAATTTTTATGGATACGTATGCGATGCAAGCCTGCTACCACATGAAACGCTACGGTACGACGCAACGTCAAATCGCGGCTGGCGCTTCAAAAAATCATAACCATGCTGCGCTAAATCCGAAGGCGCAGTATCGGTTTGAAATGAGCGTTGATGAAGTTTTGGCTGATCGCGATATATCTTACCCTTTAACCCGATCGATGTGCGCGCCGATTGGCGATGGCGCCGCTGCCGCGATTTTATGTTCGGAAAAAGCATTAAAAACCTTACCGGGAGAAGTCCAAGAACGCGCCGTATTGATTCGCGGCCAAGGATTGAGCGGTGGTAAGTATCGTAATTTAGATGAAGATGGATTGAGCCGTTTTGCCGCTGAACGCGCTTATGACATGGCGGATCTAAAACCTAGCGACGTTGACGTTGCTGAAGTGCATGACGCGACATCCTTTTGCGAAATCTATCAAGCAGAAATGATGGGATTTTGCGAAAAAGGCCAGGGTGGCGAGTTCGTTGAGAGCGGGGCGACCGCGTTGGGCGGACAGCTGCCTATTAATACCTCTGGGGGCTTGGTCTCAAAAGGCCATCCGGTCGGGGCAACCGGCTTGTCAATGACCAATGAGCTTATTCAGCAGCTTCGCGGCGAAGCGGGTGAACGACAAGTTGAGGGTGCCCATGTCGCTTTGGCCGAAAACGGCGGTGGCGTTGTGGGCTTCGATGAGGCGGCTTGTTCGGTGCTTATCATGTCGCGTAATTAGTCTTCGAAAATCGCGCTAACTAAAGAAGCCCGCGTTTAGCGGGCTTTTTTTTGCCAGCTGGTACTCAGCAGCATTGGATAGTTGATTTTTGAGATTTTAGATGCTTTAATAATTACAGTAATTACTGAAATTATTAAATACTATGACACCTATTATTCAAGATTTCGTACAACATTTTGGTGAAATGGGTTCCCGCTGGGGCATCAATCGCACGGTTGGTCAGGTGTATGCGTTGCTATTCGTGTCCGAACGCCCTTTGGATGCGGAAGATTTGGTTGCCGAGCTCGGAATCTCCAGATCCAATGTGTCCATGGCGATTAAGGAGCTTAGAAATTGGCGATTATTGGAAACCGTTTATGTGCCAGACGCGAGAAGTGAGCATTTCACCGCGCCCGAGGATGTTTGGCGGATTTTTCAAACCTTAGCTGAGGAACGGCGTCGTCGCGAAGTGGACCCAACGCTGTCAATGTTGCGCGGCGTTTTATTACGCGAGCCTGAAAATTCCGTCGACAAACATGCGCTCTCGAGAATGGGTGAAATGCATGATTTGATTGAACTCGCGCCGCCTTGGCATCACCGCCCGCGGCCGACGCCGAGTAGACGCGGTCGCGTCGCGGTTCACGAGCGCGCC
>JBCCFA010000007.1:0-22997 GCA_039029975.1 Pseudomonadota bacterium | reverse complement strand
TTTGGTTATGTTGCTGTGTCGGCGTTCGAGGCCGTCGCGCTGCCATACGCATTGATGCAATTTTTCCCGGCGATAAATACCGGCGCTTTATGGGAAATTGCTGGCTGGCAGGTAACGCTTGGGTTCGCGTTAGTTGGTGTGGCCTCGAGTGTCGCCATCACTTGGATCAATATCCTTGGTGTGAGGCCGGCGGCTTTTGTGCAGAAAGTGGTCACGCTATCGATCCTGTTTAGCGGCGCGGTTTTTTTACTTGGTGTTAGTTTTAATGGGACTGCCGAAAACTTTGAGCCTTGGTTCGTCGATGGCCTAAACGGGGTTTTCGTTGTTCTTATCATGGTCCCGATCATGTTCGTTGGTTTTGATGTGATCCCCCAAGCAGCAGAAGAAATTGATCTGCCTTTTGAAGTGATCGGTAAACTGATTGTATTCTCTGTGATTGCCGCGGTACTGTGGTACGTGCTAATGATATTGGGCGTTGGTTTGTCATTGGATGCGAATTCGCGTCAAGCTGCGGCGCTAACAACCGCTGACGCAAGCGGCGCTGCGTGGCGAAGCGATTCCGCCAGGGCCCTGCTTATCATTGGCGGTATTGCCGGTATTTTGACCTCGTGGAACGCCTTCCTTATTGGTGCCAGCCGATTAGTTTTTGCTTTGGCGGGGGCAGGGCAACTACCGAGATTTTTGGAGAGTATTCATCCTAAGTACGGTACGCCTTACAAAGCGTTAATATTGCTTGGCGCACTCAATTGTTTGAGCCCATGGTTTGGTCGGCCCATTCTTGTCTGGCTGATCAATGCGGGTAGTTTTGGGGTCATTATTGCTTATGTATTCGTTACCGCATCGTTTTGTGTACTTAGAATCCGCGAACCGGAGATGCCGCGCCCGTATCGATTGCCCTTCGGTAAGTTGATTGGGTTCGCTGCGCTGGTGTTAGCGTTTGGCATGACGATGTTATTTTTCCCAGGTAGTCCAGCGGCGCTTGCGTGGCCCCAAGAATGGGCGATTTGTTTTTTTTGGATTGCGCTCGGCGCGGGTCTTTGGATGCTGAGTCGCAAACACAATTCAGTATCCGTTATGAAGTAGTGTGTTATGAATTCTGAATCCTCGATCCCTACGCCATATGTCTACGACGCAGCAGTAAAAGATGAATGGTTGGATGAAAACGGCCATATGAATGTGGCCTATTATATGACCGCGTTAGACGATGGAAGCGAAGTCCTGTTTGCTGATCCCGGTATCGGATGGGAATATACCCGTAAAAAAGTTGGTACAGTTTTTGTTGTGAGCAACAAGGTGGATTATTTACGCGAGTTGCATGCTGGCCAGGCCTTTCGCGTGACCAGTCGTTTATTAGATTTCAATCAAAAAATGCTGCATGTTTATTTTGAAATTCTTAACGCGCATGAAAATCTCTGTGCGCGGGCGGAGGTGCTGTACATCCACGTGTCCTTCAGCACCCGAAAGAGTTCAGCAATGCCCGAGGCGGTTATGCAGCGCTTAAAAACGATTCATGAAGCACACAATAAATTGCCAGTGCCGGCAGGCCTTGGTTCGGGCATCGGGATCCAGCGAGCATGAGCGTGCCGCGCCCCCCAGTCGTTGCGGGTAACGGGATGGTCGCGAGTAGCCAAACGGCGGCGAGTCTCGTTGGTTTAGATGTATTGCGTCGTGGTGGCAGCGCGATAGATGCCGCGATTGCAACGAATGCGGCGTTAAGTGTTGTTGAACCGCATATGTGTGGAATTGGTGGTGACTTATTTGCGATTGTTTGGGATTCGGCTAAAGCGACATTAGCCGGGTTGAACGCCAGCGGCTGTAGTCCCGAATCGTTATCGCTGGAAACAATGCAGCGAAGCAGTGCCGATGGGTTTATGCCGGGGCGCGGACCGTTAGCGATCACAACCCCGGGCGCCGTTGCCGGTTGGTTTGATTTGCACGAGCGGTTTGGCCGTCTGCCAATGAGCGATGTGTTATCGGGCGCAATTGCGCTTGCCGAGGATGGCGTTGCGATTGGCTTTAATACGAATGCGGCGTGGTCTGAAGCGGTAGGGCATTTGCGGCAAGACTCGCTGTTAGATGGGTTGCTCGAGCCCTTCATGAACTGTTACACGACGAATGCTGCCCCACCAAAGCTTGGTGGGGTTTTCCGAAACCAGGAACTGGCGAATTCCTTACGGGTAATAGGTAACGGTGGTCGCGGGGCATTTTATGAAGGCCCACTCGCAGAAGAAATCGCGAAAAGTATCGGCAGGGCGGGTGGCTATCTTAACCGTGATGATTTGGCGAATTGTCAGGTTGAATGGGTCACACCCGTCAGTACCCGCTATCGAGGTGTCGATATTTTTGAGTTGCCGCCAAACGGTCAGGGCCTATCGGTGCTGCAGATGCTGAATATTCTCGAACAGTTCCCGCTCCATGATTACACACCCGACGATCCGCGTTATTGGCATCTCTTTCTTGAAGCAAAAAAACTTGCGTTCGAAGATCGAGCGGCATATTTCGCGGATCCCGCATTTTATTCAGCTCCGACAGAGGCGTTGATAGCGAAAGATTATGCGCAAACACGTGCGGGTTTGATTAATCCGGCGCAAGCTATGGCGGATCCAAGGCCAGGTGAGCACGTCGTGCCAGGAAGCGATACCACTTACTTAAGTGTTTGTGATGCGGATGGCCTGATGGTGTCTTTGATTCAAAGTATTTACAGCCCATTCGGTTCAGGCATTGTGCCAGAGGGTTTGGGATTCGCATTGCAATCGCGCGCGGCGGGTTTCAACTTAGATCCTACGCATCCAAATTGCTACGCACCTGGCAAACGTCCATTTCATACAATCATTCCCGCATTCGCCTGTAAAAATGATCAACCGTGGTTTTGTTTCGGCGTGATGGGGGCGGACATGCAACCACAGGGGCAGGTACAAGTCTTGTGCAATATGATCGATTTTAATTTCGACCCACAATTGGCTGGTGATATGCCGCGACTCCGGCATGATGGTGGGCGACAACCACACGGGCGACACGGTGACGGTATTGGCATTACCCAATTTGAGCCGGCATTTCCGCGCAGCGTCGTGGCCTCCTTAAATCAGCAAGGTCATCAACTGAAACCACAATACAACGGTGTTGCCGGATTTATGGGCGGCTACCAAGGCATCGTGAAAGATCCCGATAGCGGTGCCTACATTGGCGCAACCGAGGCCAGACTAGACGGTGCCGTAATGGGCTATTAAGCGGCCGCCGATTAAGTATGAACTCGCATACATCAATCAAACCTACTGTCTTTGGCGTGGCGAATCTTGGTGATAGCGTCGCTCTCGATCGATTCACCCCTTGAATAATTGTTTACTGCATTTTTTACATGTCTAAGAAAGTCGGTTTCGTCAGTTTAGGTTGCCCCAAGGCGTTGGTAGATTCCGAACGCATGATGACCCAGCTGCGTCACGATGGTTACGCCTTGGTATCTGATTACAGTAACGCGGATGTCGTCGTAGTGAACACCTGTGGTTTCGTTGATGAAGCAAAAGCAGAATCGTTAGCCACGATCGACACTGCTTTAAACGAAAACGGTAAAGTGATTGTGACCGGGTGTTTGGGCGCAGCAGGCGAAGAAATTCGAGATAGTTTCCCTAAAGTGCTCAGTATTTCCGGACCGCAACAGTATGAGACCGTAATTTCGGCGGTGCGCGAACATGCGCCCATTATCAACGAGCACGATCCTTTTCGCGATCTGATTCCGGCGCAAGGCATCAAGTTAACGCCGAGTCATTATGCCTATCTCAAAATTTCCGAGGGATGTAATCACCATTGTAGCTTCTGCATCATCCCCTCAATGCGGGGACGCTTGCGTTCGCGTCTGGTTGATGACGTGTTCGAAGAAGCACGCGTGCTGAAAAACAACGGTGTCAAAGAGTTGTTGATTGTGTCGCAAGACACGAGCGCCTATGGCAGTGATTTGAAGTATCCAGTGCGTTCAATCCAGGGTAATGATTTCGAAACCAGCTTTGTCGACTTGTGCGAAGCCTTGGCATCTTTAGAAATCTGGGTGCGCCTGCACTACGTTTACCCGTATCCACATGTCGATAAAGTCATTCCATTGATGGCGGCCGGCAAAGTGTTGCCTTATTTAGATATTCCTTTTCAGCATGCTAGCCCCAGCATCCTGAAAGCCATGCGTCGCCCCGCCGCCAGTGAGAATACCTTGCGCCGCGTTGGTGAATGGCGTGAGCAATGTCCTGATTTAACCATTCGCAGCACGTTCATCGTCGGGTTCCCGGGCGAAACGGACGATGATTTTCTGCAGCTGCTCGATTTTCTGAGTAAGGCCGAATTGGATCGCGTCGGTTGCTTTAAATATTCTCCGGTAGAAGGGGCCGCTGCGAACGCCTTAGCAAATCCGGTCGCTGAAACAATTAAGGACGAGCGCTATGAGCAATTAATGGCGCATCAGCAAACCATCTCTACCAAGCGTTTGGCGGCGCGGCGCGGCCAACGTGTGCCCGTTATCGTTGATGAGGTCAGCGACGAACGCATCGTCGCGCGTAGCGCTGCAGATGCGCCTGAGATAGATGGTTTGGTGTATCTCGCATTAGATTCAAATGTCGATGTCGGCGATATTGTTGAGGTGACGATCGAAGATAGCGATGAGTATGATATGTTTGCGTCACTCGCAGAGGCCTAATCGTCCTGTTTTGTCGGTCACCGAATAATTTACGAGAATACCTATGAAGATTGATATTTTGCTACCTGCTGCCGATCCCAAAGACGTTGTCGAGCGCGCCACTGAGTTTGAAAAGCTAGGTTTCGATTGCGTTTGGACCTTTGAAGCGGCGCACGATGCGTTCTTACCGTTATCGCACGCGGCAGCGGTAACAAAGAAGCTCGAAGTTGGTACTAACATTGCCGTGGCGTTTGCTCGAACGCCGTTTTCGATCGCCCAAACCGCCTGGGACATGCAGAAGAATTCAGGCGGTCGTTTTCACCTGGGCTTAGGCACACAGGTACGCGCTCATGTTGAACGACGATTTTCCGCTCAGTTCGACCGCCCAGCCGCGCGGGTTACCGATTACATTCGTTGCGTTAGGGCGATTTGGGACTGCTATCAGAACGGCACAAAACCGAAATATAATGGCGAGTTCTATCAATTCAATCTAATGAATCCTTTCTTTCAGCCTGGTCCGATTGATCACCCAAAGATTCCAATCTATCTGGCGGGTGTCAATCCACGGATGTGTCGGGCGGCGGGTGAAGTCGCCGATGGCTTTCACGTACACCCAATGCACACCGCAAGTTATTTACAAGAGGTCGTCAAGCCGTCGCTTAACGAAGGGGCGAAACTTCGCAATGCCAGCGTTGATGATATGACCTTGTATTCGCCGGTCTTCGTTATTACTGGTAATTCGCAAAACGAAATGGATGAGCTAGAGCAGACTGTGCGACAGCAAATTTCTTTTTACGCGACGACGCCAAGCTATGGCGCGGTCTTAGCCCATCATGGCTATGACCAGCTAGGGCGAAAGCTTGGCGGCTTGATGCGTGAAGGGAAAGTCGAAGAGATGGGGCGGGCGATACCGGAAGCGTTCTTGGAGCGTGTGGCGATTATTGGTCCGCCAAATGAAATCGGTAGCCGTTTGCGAGAACGCTATGACGGCGTACTGGATCGGGTGGCCTTGTATATGACCATGGGTGATGACGCAAAATTTGAACAATGGTCTGATCTCATCGAGCAAATTCATCAATAAAGTTTAGTCTTGCATTGAACTCGCTGTGCCTTGAATGACGCCGGAACTCTTATACTTCGCTGACCCGATGTGCTCATGGTGTTGGGGGTTTTCGCCTGTCGCTCGGCAAGTCGCTGAGCGCTACGGCGAAAAATACCCTATCAGGGTTTTTGTCGGCGGTCTCGCTGTTGGCGTGGATAAACCCTTAACCTCAAAAAGTAAAAAGGAAATCCGACATCATTGGGAACAGGTCGAGAAGGACACCGGACAGCAGTTCGATTATGCCTTCTTTGCGCGTGATAACTTTATCTATAATTCGGCCTTGCCTTCAGCCGCCGTAGTTGCGGTGCGTAACGCGAATCTGAATGCCCTGTATTTTCTCGGAACACTTCACCGTGCGTTTTATCAAGACAATAGAGATATCACCGACGAGACGGTGCTGATCGATATCGCTGGAGAAGTGGGCCTTGATCAAACGTCGTTCAGAACGCAACTAACGGCCCAAGAAACCTCAGATGACGCTGAAAAAGATTACGCTTTGACCAAAAAAATTGGCATCCAAGGATTCCCCGCGTTGCTGGGTATGGCCAATAATAAGATTGAGCTATTGACCATGGGATATCAAGATTTGGCAGCGCTTAGTGCGCGAATTGATCAATGGGGTACGACGCTGGAACATCAGTAAGTCTCTACTCAGGCGTCTTGGTGTCGATATTTCGCGACGCGCCACCCGAGAACCGAAATGATTCTCAATTTCGTTCACCAGACCTATAAAACTCATTGGCATGACATAGGTACGGTGCTTCAGAGAATGATAGACTCCCGGCCGGATGATGAAAGTTTGTTGCGGTGAGCTTTGCCCAACGTGTATCTAGAACATTATTAAGGAGTGTCACTATGTCATTACCTCAAGATATTTCTCCATTGAATCCTGCCCTCATGGATACCTTAGTCCGCACCGGAGACGAGGACTGGATCCCAATGCCCGATGACCCGGAACGTGCGTTTTTAAAAGTGCTATGGATCGGTGCGGAAACCGGTCGCTGGGCGGTACTATTTCGCTGGCTAAAGGGTTACACGGCTCCGCAACATAAACACCTGACAGCTTCACACACATTTATTTTGTCCGGGCAACTTGAAGTTCGTGACGGTACCTTAGACGCGGGTGATTATATTTACGAACCAAACGGTATGCTGCACGGCGCGACGAAAGCGGTGGTGGACACGGAATACTTGTTCATTTGCGATGGCCCCGTGTTGTTTTACACCGAGGATGGTTTCACGCAGTACCTCGGATGGGAGGAACTGTCGCGACTTAAAGAAATGCACGAAGCGAAGAAATCTGAAGCCGCGTAAGTTGAAATGAGTTTGAGTTGCTAATGAAACTCTATACTGTCCAGGTTGCGCCAAATCCGACGAAGGTAGAGTTATACCTAGCGGAAAAGGTCGCAAAAGGTATTCCGGACGAGATTGAGCGAGTCAAAGTTCGGTTAACGAAGGGTGAGCAAAATGAGCCGCCCCATCTCGCCCGGAATCCGTTTGGCTCCATCCCCGTGCTGGAAATGGGCGAGGGTGATTACTTAATAGAGTCGCACGCGATCATCGAGTTCCTAGAAGAATTTTATGCGGCGAATTTTCCCACTAGCTCGATGTGGGGCGAGGCGTTGTTGGATAGAGCGCGGAATCGCGATTATGGCGGTATCGCCGATGCGCGAATATTGATGCCCTTGGGGCGCTATATTCATGCGACTAATTCACCCATTGGTCTACCGCGCAGCGACGATATCGCGAATGCGGCGCTACCGCAGCTTGATCGCGGTTTCGCCTATTTTGACAAGCTACTGTCGGACCGGCGGGATTATATCGGTGGTGATCAACCGACTGTGGCCGACTGCACGCTGGCGGCCGCAATGCAGTTTGGGCGATTTGGTGGATTTGAGCTGGACGAAAAGTACAGCTACGTCGCCAAATGGGACCAACGGTTCCGGGCAAGAGCCACGGCGCAAAGCGTATTGGTGACTTAAGCGGTCCGGGCGCGTTTGGATGCGGCGCCGCAACAATCCGCTATCGATAATGTTGCGTCGCACTATAATGGGCATACTGCGCCGAACGTGGTAGTGTGTCACGGTAAGCTTTATCAATTGCCGAATAAAACTTCGTATAAACGGCCCAAACGGCGACTGATCCGCGCAGGACAAGTACTCAGCAGTACTCTATAAACTAGCGCCGCGGTTCTGTTCCTCTTCTTAGGCGTTCTGATGCCAAGGGAGACAAACGAGGCCCGCATACTCTCGGTAATTGGTGAAAAAAAGCGATGCCGCGCCCCACCTGGGGTGCAACTAAGTAGACCAAGCCCAGGGAGTAATCGAATGAGTAGTACCAACCCAGTTGCCCAAACAGCTGCCCGATCAGAAATCTACAAGCTTTCAGAAGTCGCGAAAATGCCGGCCCCCGAAGGGACAAAAGGTAATTGGTATCGTTACGTCATTGAAGGTGGTTATGCCCCTGTCACAGGTACGCGTCCCGGAACCCAAAAGCAAGTCACTGCCTACGCTAACGAACTCACCAAGGAGCTGAACGCTCGACAAACCGGTGGCGGCAGTCCCGGTTCGCCGCGCGGTAAGAAAAATCAGCTTATCCTCAAGTAAGTCTTCCATCGCTCTTATTTTCCGGCACCCTGATTAAGGATAATCAAGGAAAGCGCCGGTAGTTGGCTAGGCGAACGTGCGATTCTCGAACCAATCGGTTTTCATTACCGGTGCTGCAGGCGGCATCGGTAGCGCGCTTGTCGCGCGATTTTTGCGTGAGGACGCGCACGTTTACGCCAGTGATATTGACGAAGCTGCATTAAGGCAGTTGGCGGCGACGCACGAAACCAGCGCGCTTGAGATAGTCCCGCTAGATATTACTGACCGGGCGCTTGTGTCATCTAAGATAGAAACGTGTTGGCAAAATAATCCCCTCGATGTTTTAGTTAATAACGCGGGCTGGGACACACCTGTCCAATTCATTGATTCTGAGCCAAGCGTTTGGGAAAAACTTGTTTCGATTAATCTGATTGGTCCGCTTAATTTGCAGCATGCTGTGGTCCCTAGAATGGTCGAACGCGGCCGTGGCAAGGTCGTGAATATTGCCTCTGATGCCGGGCGAGTAGGATCTTCTGGGGAAGCGGTCTACTCCGCATGCAAGGGCGGCATCATTGCGTTTTCAAAGTCATTGGCTCGGGAAGTAGCGCGCGCTGGTGTTCAGGTGAACACCGTTTGCCCGGGACCCACTGACACGGCTTTGCTGCGGGATTTCGCCGGTGAAGGTGAATATGGTCAAAAGATTTTTGATGGGCTCAAGCGGGCAATACCCATGCGTCGCTTGGGTCAACCGGAAGATCTAGCAGGCGCTGTCGCGTTTCTGGCTAGCGAAGACGCCGATTTCGTTACCGGGCAGACCATTAGTGTGTCGGGCGGCTTAACCATGCACGGCTGAATATTCACTCTCTCCAACGTTAAGAGTTCTTATGTACCAAAACGACTACTACTCCCAACAAGATCACGGGCCTACTGAAAATTTTTCGCTCGGGGATTTCGAGCTAGAAGAGGGTGGCGTCATTCCTGACTGCCAACTCGCTTATGCGCAGTTTGGTCAACTAAATGAAGAAAAAGATAATGCAATATTAATTCCTACTTGGTTCTCAGGCACCAACAAAATCATGGAGCAGGTATACATTGGAGAAGGACGAGCCTTGGATCCTGCTAAGTATTTCATTGTCTGCATCAATCAAATCGGCAATGGCATGTCGAGTTCACCGCATAATTCGCCGGCGCCGATATCCATGGCCGATTTTCCGCAGGTGCGGATCGGTGATGATGTGCGCGCTCAACACCGTTTGCTAACCGAACTATTCGGCATTGAGGAGCTTGCCTTAGTGGTTGGCGGTTCCATGGGGGCCCAACAAACTTATGAGTGGGCGGTTCGTTATCCAGATATGGTGAAACGCGCGGCACCTATCGCTGGTACCGCTAAAAATACCGATCACGATTTTTTGTTCACCCAAACTTTGATGGATGCAATTACCAGCGATCCAGGTTGGCGCGGTGGTAATTACGCCAGCAATGTTGATGTTGCTGAAGGGCTCAAACGACACGCGGGCATTTGGGCCGTCATGGGGTTTTGCACTGAGTTTTATCAGGAACAGTTTTGGCGAAACTTCGGTTTTGACACACTTGAAGCGTTCCGAACCGAATTCCTTGAGGGCTTGTTTGGCGCGATGGACCCTAACGCCCTGCTATGTATGGCTTGGAAGTGGCAGCGTGGCGATGTTTCGAGACATACAAATGGGGACTTGTCGGCAGCCCTGGCGAAAATTTCCGCTAAAACCTTTGTTTTACCCATTGATGAGGATATGTTTTTTCCGCCTCGCGACTGTGAACGGGAACAAAAGTTAATTGCAAATAGCGAGTTCCGGGTGATAAAGAGTATATGTGGTCATCTCGGTTTGTTTGGCGCCGAGCCGGCCTACGCGGAGCAAATTGATAAACATTTGGGTGATTTATTGGCCTGTAAGGTGTGAGAAATTAGCATCGCTGAAAAAACAATCACTATCACCGATTGATATGTAGATAGCTGGTAACCGACCGCAGACACGCTCCGTTGGCGGGATTACACTTCATTTTCGGGTAAAAACTCTGTTCGGTTCACTACCATGAACGATCAAAACATTCCTGTAGGTTTCATTGGGCTCGGGGTCATGGGCGGGCCGATGGCGGGTCATCTGTCGGCAGCGGGTTATCGAGTTTCGGTGTTCAATCGCTCGCCAGGGAAACTTGCGGCATGGCTGCAAAATAACGATGGTCGGGCGGCAAATTCCCCGTACGAGATGGCGACGCAGGTCGAGCATATTGTTAGCTGCGTCGGTAACGATGACGATCTGCGTGAAATCGCGATTGGTTCTAATGGCGCCATTGCCAAAATGCGGCCGGGAAGCGTCTTCATCGATCACACCACCACCTCCGCCGGCGTCGCTCGAGAAATTGCGGCGGTCGCCGAGCAATATCATGTTCATTTCGTCGATGCGCCAGTATCGGGCGGTCAAGCCGGTGCGGAGGCGGGCACGTTAACAGTGATGTGTGGTGGTAGCGTCGAAGCCTTTCAGCTTGCAGTGCCTATTATCGAATCCTATGCTAAAGCCTGTAATTTGATGGGCCCATCCGGCGCTGGTCAGTTAACGAAAATGGTTAACCAGATTAGCATCGCGGGATTGCTGCAAGGATTATCGGAAGCGCTAAATTTTGGTATGAAGGTAGATCTAGATATGGATCAAGTGATCGATGTGATATCGCAAGGTGCAGCGCAATCCTGGCAACTCGAAAATCGAGGTAAAACGATGTGTCGCGACGAGTTCGATTTTGGCTTCGCCATAGATCTTATGCGGAAGGACTTGGGCATTGTCATGGCTGAAGCGCGTGAGCGACGAGTAAAAATACCCGTGACAGAACTTGTTGATAGTTATTACGCTAACTTACAAGAAGTTGGCCACAATAGAAAAGATACTTCAAGCCTTATCAAACTATTGCGCGAGGACAAGCGTTAGAGAAACTTCACCTTGGCTACCGGATCTATAGAAGAGTTAATCAATTTAGCGGGTTCGGGGGATGCGGACGCCCAGTACGCCTTAGGCGAACATTACCGCCAGCGTGCCGCGGTAGATATTGATTTCGAGCAAGCCTTTGTTTGGTATGAACGCGCTGCTAAACAAGAACATGCGGAAGCGCAGTATCGGGTTGGCGTGATGCAATTGACCGGCGCCGGCGCCCACCAGAATTTGGATTCTGCGGTTCGCTGGTTAAGCGAGGCCGCGGAGCAAAATGTCGCCAAAGCACAAACGCGCTTAGCCTGGTGTTATCAGACCGGGACTGGTGTGGAAGAGAACATAGAAACCGCAATCACTTGGTATCGTGCCGCCGCAGCTAACGGCCATGCCCATGCTCAGTTTTCAATGGGCGATCTTTATACAAGGGGTGTCGGTCTGGAAAGCGATCCGGAGAGTGCCATATTTTATTATCGAGATGCCGCAAACCAAGGGCACACGCGCGCCGAATTGTGCATGGCCTTGGCTCACTCCGAGGGTCGGGCGGTGAACCATGATATCGGCAAAGCGATTGCTTATGCGGAACGCGCCGCGAACAAAGGATATCTAAAGGCGCAATATAACCTGGGTTTGTTATATGCCAATTCACCTGAATTTTTTCGCGATTACAACAAAGCGCTTGCGTGGATGAAGAAAGCGGCCGAAGCGGGCTCGCCAGAGGCACAGTATGCGCTAGCGCGATTCTATCAACGCGGCATTGCAGAAGCTGACGAATACGAACCCTTGGTCTGGTTACGCAAAGCGGCAGAGCAGGGGCATGCGAAGGCGAGCTATCGCATGGCGATGGCACACGAACAGGGCGGCTTTTTCGATAAGAATACAAAAACTGTGAACGAGTGGCTGCTCAAGTCTGCCGAGCAAGGTTATCTTGAGGCAAAGTATGAATTTGCGCGTCGCTGCATTCTCACCAAGGTTAGAGGTCATACACCTGCAGACGGTATCCGCTGGTATCGTGAAGCCGCCGGCCAAGATCATGCGCGCGCTCAGTATGGTCTTGCGGTGTGCTTAGTGAACGGCAAAGGAGCGGAAAGAAACTTACCTGAGGCCTTTTATTGGCTATCGCGGGCAGCGCAAAATGGTTCTTCAAAAGCGCAGCATAGAATCGGCATTTTGGAAGAGTATATGCAACCTGAAGATTTGCGCGAGGGCCGGAAAATGTTGCTGCGTGACGGTATCCGTGTTTGATTAGAGGATTTGCGCGGGAAATCGGCAAATAGTTCGAGCCGACAAAATCATGATTCGAAAGTCATATATTGTGAGTAAATACGACACGGTGCTAAGCTCAACACCTGAGCCTTTGAATTGAATGATGGGAGTAATCCGATGACATTAGAAGCTGGTTCCTACGCCGCGCGAGATGTGGATAGCGTTCTTCACCCATACACCAACCTAGCTCAACATCACGAACAAGGCCCAATGATGATGTCTCGGGCTGAGGGCATCAACGTCTGGGACGATAAAGGCAATCAATACATCGAAGGTTTGGCCGGACTTTGGTGCACTGCACTCGGTTATGGCAACGAAGAACTGGCGGACACGGCCTATCAGCAAATGAAGACCCTTTCGTATTCGCACATGTTCATCGGTAAAAGTCATGAACCGGGCATGCTACTTGCGGAGAAACTGAAAGAACTCGTGCCGATGGAGGCGTCGAAAGTATTTTTCGGTTGCTCGGGCTCCGACGCGAACGACACACAAGTCAAATTGATGTGGTACTACAACAATATTAAGGGTCGACCGAAAAAGAAAAAAATTATCGGACGCCACAAGGGTTATCACGGTATAACGCTAGCGGCCACGAGCTTGACTGGTTTGCCACCCGTACATAAATTTTTCGACGCACCCTTGGAAGGCCGGTTCTTACACACCGATCCGCCTTATTATTATCGGTTCGCTGAGCCGGGTGAAACTGAAGAAGATTTCGCTAGTCGTCTCGCGAACAATTTGGAGAAATTAATTCTCGACGAAGATCCAGACACCATCGCTGCGTTTATTGCCGAACCGGTCATGGGTGCTGGTGGTGTGATAGTCCCTCCTGCAACGTACTTCGAAAAGATTCAGGCTGTACTCAGTAAATACGATATTTTCTTTATTGCCGACGAGGTGATTACAGGTCTCGGTAGAACGGGACAACCCTTTGGATCGCAAACGTTCAATATCAAACCGGATACCATGAGTATGGCCAAGGCGCTAACGTCAGCCTATCAGCCGCTGAGCGCCGTGATCATTCCGGAAGAAATTTATCAAGCGCTCGCCGAGGGCAGCGCCGAAGTGGGTAACTTTGCCCACGGTTATACGTTTAGTGGCCATCCGGTGGCCGCGGCTGTTGCGCTGAAAACATTGGAAATATTCGAGCGCGATAATATCTTTGATCACGCGGCGCGCGTGGGCGTTAAATTTCAAGAACGTTTACATGCCTTGTGTGAGCATCCCTTGGTCGGTGAATCCCGCGGAGTGGGAATGATCGGCGCGCTTGAGTTAGTGTCGAATAAGAATACACGGGAAGCCTTCGATCCGACCGACAAAATCGGGATTGAGTGTCTTGATAATTGTCATCGCAATGGACTGATTGTCCGCGCGATTGGTGACAACATGGCGCTTTGCCCGCCACTCATTGCGACAGATTCAGAAATTGACGAGATATTTGATCGTCTCGGTAAAGCGCTAGATAGCACTTTGGAATCCGTACAAAAGAAGGGTTTGCTTTCCGAATAAAGATTCTCGGTAGATAGTATGGATGCTATTTTCCTGGATGTTTCTCTGCTAGCGAAGAACGATACCTTTTCGAGGTGTTTCGAGAGCAAGTGCTAGCTGCGGTAATGATATGCCTGATTATCAGCAAATTTTGATTGGCGACACCGCGATCGAATACATGCGCCTGGATGGGGCCGTTGACAAACCCAGCATCGTTTTACTGCACGAAGGTTTGGGTTGCGTCGCTCTATGGCGTGATTTCCCTCAACTGCTGCACGACATCTGCGGATACTCCGTTATCGCTTATTCGCGTGCTGGCTACGGCGGCTCGAGCGCTGCGCTTTTACCCCGGCCGATTGACCACATGCGTCGCGAAGCGCAGGTATTTTTGCCGGATTTCCTCGCCGCGATGGGTGTGAAGCAGGCTATTTTTCTAGGCCATAGCGATGGTGCAACTGTCGCTCTCGAAGCAGCCGCAGCCCGTTTACCGGCGCTAGACGCGCTGATTTTAATTGCGCCTCATGTATTCGTGGAAGATTTTGCGCTGGTAGCTATTCGCACCATGAATGAAAGATTTAGTGAGGATAATCTTCGTGAGAAACTCCGGCGTTATCATGGAAGTAACGTGGATATTGCATTTCGTGGCTGGTGCGACACTTGGTTGGATCCTGAGTTCAAGCACTGGTCGATGGAATCGGAATTATAAAAAATCAATCTACCGATTCTGCAATTTCAGGGCCTGAACGATGAGTACGGTAGTCGTGCTCACGTCGATAGTATCGAGCGCTTGGCGCGCGGACGTGTTGAAACCCATCTCATGCCCGAATGCGGACACGCGCCACATGGCGAACGCCCCCAGCAGGTGTTGGATACAATTAGCCGCTTTTTAAATCGCTAATCTGTTTGGAAATAGAATCTGGCGATTCGTCACTCGTGTATCAATAGTGACGATGGGAAATAACAGCAATTTCGCCAGCACTACTTAGTTGGTGCGTTCGGCGTAAACTTAGTGAATTCGGATAAGGGCATAAAACGGCGCAGCCAGTGCTTTGGCTTATTCGCGATCGCCGATTGGTGTCGCGCGCGCGTTTTCGACTAAGGTGCGGACGTGTGGGCTCGTTAAACTTTCCAAAAAATAAACGAGCGTATCTTGTTCTTCGTCTGTCAGATTAAGTGGCTGTATTAAAGGATCCAATTCTGGATTTGGAATGCCACCAGCGTTGTAAAAGCTAATCACTTCGGCGAGCGATTTCAGCGAGCCATTGTGCATATAGGGTGCTGTGAGGGCAACGTTACGCAAACTCGGCGTGCGGTACCGCCATCTGTCCGCCGGATTCTCCGTAATTTCGTAGAGACCAAGATCATTTGCAGCATCTAGCTCGCTTGGGCCAATATCGTCTTTGTGGACCTCAACTTTCTTTCCGGGCGCAACAAGCACCTTCCTGAATAATTCGCTTTGCCCCATGGAGCGTGCATACCCGATACCGGTGTTGTGCAATGCTTGATCGGAAAACAGTGCGCTGGTTTCTCCTATCGTATGACAGCTAGCGCAGCGGGCTTTGCCAACGAATAGCTCGAGTCCTTTTTGCAGACGCTCATTTGGATTCGATGCTTCGGCTTTAGCATAGAGGAGCCTGTCTACTGGGCTGTCCGCGGCATAGAGGCTTCGCTCGTATGCTGCCAGCGCTATACCTAGACTACGCATCGATAGACCTTCGTCAGGGAACGCATTAGCGAACAGTGTTTTGTAGTTGTCTAAGCGCGATATTTTGTTTAGCAGAAAACCAATCGATGGGTTTGCCATCTCATTTTCTGCCAGCAGCGGCGACCAAACTTGGTTCTCTAAAGAATTTTCGCGGCCATCGTGAAACAGTCGTTCGAAAAAACCCACGTTTAATATGGTCGGCGAATTTCTGCGCACGGTACGACCTTCGATCCCAACAGCAGTGCTCAATTCGTTACTGGTGAAACCTTGCTCGGGGATATGACACATGGCGCAGGAAATCGTGTTGTTGTGAGACAGGCGACGGTCGAAGAATAACTGTCGTCCGAGTTGGATCGAAGCGGCCGTGGCAGTGGCGGGTGCAGGCAAACCGAGTTGGATCTGTTGAGTAAAAGTATGCAGGTCTAACTCACTGTCTGTTGAATAATCGAGTGCTTGGGATACGGTAGGGTAGTCCTCAAACTGTGAGTCCGCTGCTTCTTGCCGAGCCGTCTCTGTTGATATTAAGCCCGGATCGTTTGCGGCCAAAGTAAGGATGTCATTGACGACCGTATCGGCGTGTAGGAACGATACGCTGTAGACGTTTCGAACCTTTTTTGCGCTGTCGACGAGAAAAACCCGCAAAATATGCGAAATGGTGGCACCATCTTTTTCCACGACAATCGATTGATCGTAGGCCTTGAGGAGATTCGAAAGCTCGCCCTTGGAAGAGGCTTTTAAAAATCGCCAATCACTATTCTCGTCGGTAAAGTTGTTGGCGTATTCAGCCAGCGTATCGGTTGAGTCTGTGTCAAAATCAAAACTAATGCTGAGCAGTTGAACGGTGTTAGCCAGTTCTGGGTTTTTACGTATGCGCTTATCGATTTTACTTAAGACAAAACTCGCTAAAGGACATCCATTTACATCATCGCAATTCGTATAGATGAAGCTAATGATGCCAATCCGATCGCCTAGCAAGCGATGCAAGCTAGTGGATTCTTCTAAGTGCGTGATGACCGACCCGTCCGCTGCGGGTTTTATTATTGGTAATTCGTAAGAACCGGGTACGGGTGCTTCGAAAGTTAAAGCCTGATAGCCGGGTGCTAGGATGACGGCGTCTTGCGTTTTCTCCGCGTGATTTTTATGCGCCCACGCGCTGCAAATGGCCCCGAATAGCGCCAGCGCCGTTAAAAAGCTAACGGCGCGCCGATTTGGGGTTAACAAGTTTCTCTATCTGGTTAGCAGCGCTTAGGGTGCCTTAATTTGAGGCCACCGCACTGTCTAATTTAGGTGATGCGTTATGGTCAGGTCGCTGCATCGCGTACAGCGCATAGGACCCGAATCGCATTTGATGGGGGAGTCCGAGTTTGGCACCGACGAAATCAATCGAGAATTGCTCTTGCAGTTCTTCACCATTCCATTGGTAAGCTTTAAAGTACTGAACGCTGCCGTCGGCACCTTCTTTCTTGTCCCAGTTAGATAGCAAGGAAGACGTGAAATACACGCGGCTGCCATCCCAACTCTGCGACAACATGTTGATTTGTTCGCCGATATTTTTTGTATACGTTTCTTTTGGTGCGAACGGATCGCTAATATCAAACACACGGGTCATCCCATCGTTCCAGGTGTTCACCCACAACAGGGAATCATCAGCACTGATCGAAATATCGACGGGGAGAGGGATTTTGCTCGCATCGCCAATGTCTGCGACAGCTTTTGCCTGCCAGACATTGTCATCATCAAGATAGATAAGCCAAATTTTCGAAGTCAGCGCAGTGGTGGTGAAGCAATAATTATTGTTTGCTCCCCATGCGCAGCGGACTTCTAGGGGTGCCCCTGGTACATCAAATATTTTTTTGGGTTTGCGCGAATGGAGATCCCAAACAATCGCGGTGTTACCGAAGCGCTTCATGGCCTCGGCATCGCCCATCATTTTGCCGAGATCCATCATGTAGTTATTCCAACCGGTAAAGGATGAGGTCACCAGAGCATTAACCCGCGGTAGCGCCCGCACGTCGTAACCATAGCCATCGGCAAACTGGCCTGATTTTTCGGCGCCTTGGAGATTGTCGTCGGTCGGCATCCAGTAAGTTGCGATATATTCACCGTCGTTAGTGTATTCGGCCATAGCAGTGCGGCCGCCATGGTCCTGATTATTAGATAAACCGGTTACCAGCATACGACCCGGCATTGCGTACGTCGTGTGAGGCCCAACAATCCCGCCGGTTTTAGCCACGAAATCGGTTATGGTTCGATGTAGTTTGGGTTTCGCTGGATCGGAATGTATATCGAAAATGAAAATCTTGTTTGTGTCTAAGCCACCCGCCCACAGGAAACGACGGTCGTCTGTGAGACCCGAATGATGCGCTTCATTGCGGCCTCCAACGGATAGCGAATTGATAACTTTACCGTAGTTAGGTGAACCTGGTTTTACGTCGATGGTCACCAATTTGTCTTGCTCATCACCCAGGCCCTTCAGACCGAGTGTCCAAACGTAGACAAAATCTTCCTGGCCGACGATTTTGGCCATATAGGGTGACATACAAGTTTCATCCGCCGACGACGCGAGACTAACGAAGAGTAGCGCTGCGCCAGCGAGCGAAGCGAGTCTCGGAAGAAGATGACGCGACAGTTGATTTGCTTTGCACTTCGGGATTTTCATAGGGTTTCTCCTAACGGCTAAGGGGCAAGGTGCTCGCAAGCTCTATGTGTGCGACATTATACTCCAAGCGCGCGTAGAGCGCTGAATCGTAACGTGAATCGGGTATTTCTGCGTCACGCTACGCAGAAAAGGGTCGCCAGGTAATAATCAGTTTGGCCATAAGTGTAAGTGCTGCAAGTAGCGCAATAACCATGGCTATTGCCGTGAGCACGCCAAAAAGAATCGTTGGAATAAAATTCGAGAGTACCAAAATAGAAAAACCCACGGTGATGGTAATCGTCGTGTAGAAAGCGGCTTTTGCGATATTGGCGTGGCAATAGTGCATGGTCGATAAGTAATCTTTGCGCTCTGGGTGTTCAACTTTGAATCGATAGATGTAGTGAATGCAATCGTCTACCGCGATACCAATCGTGATGGCGGCGATTGTGATAGTCATCATATCTAGCGGTACGCGCATCCAGCCCATCACACCGAGAATCGTCGTTGCCGCGAGAATATTGGGGATGATGCCGATCAGCGCAACCTTCACAGAGCGAAATAAAACCCAAAGCATGAGCATAATACCCACCATCACAACGCCCAAGGTTTGGATTTGAGATTTGAAAAGGCTTTGTAGCATATTGTTGTAAAGCACGAGCAAACCACTTACTTCATACTGGGCTTCGGTTAGACCGAGTTCGTTTTTTAAATCGCGATTGATTTTCTTCAGCAATTCATTACGGCGCAAATTTGGCGTGGAGTCATAAATTCTTACCGAGATCCGGGCCTCATTTTCATGAATCGACAAATACGGGTCGATGACTGCCACGCGCACTGGGAAAGGAATACGCTTATAGATTACGTTCATTTGGAACGCATCGAATTCGCGTCCCTCATTTAAACTTTCGGCAATTCTAATTGTTGAAGCGAGCGACAGCACCTTGCCAATTTCGGGTAGCGATTCCAAGTAATCATGCACCGCTTTGATTCGGTCAATTTTTTCCGGGCTGAACCAAATGTCTTCCTGCTCTTCGTCTTCGTTAATGGCCCCGAATAGTGCATCGAGATCGGCATCGAAACTCGAATCGTCATCACTCTCTTCTTCGCTGTCAGGGTCGTCGAACTTCAAAATAATTTCTACAGGGGTGGTCCCGCCAAGCGTTTCGTCGATTTGTTTTAAACCTTGATAAATCTCGGTGTCTTCGTGGAAGTAATCGATAAAGCTATTTTCTACTTCAAGTTTTGTGACGCCAATGCAGCCTAAAATCGCCAAGATGGCCGAGACGATTAACACTGGCGTGCCAAAACGTTCGGTAACGCGACCAAGCACTTCCGTGAAACGATAATGATCGCCCTCAGGGACGCGCAAAGGTTTTTTGGCAAACTGCAGCAACAGCGCGGGGAATAAAGTAAACGACGTGAGAAATACGACCGTTAATCCAATTGTCATCATCCAGCCGAAATCGATAACAGGTTTGATGCCGCTAAAAACCAACGAAGCAAACGCGATGATCGTGGTCAGCGCGGTATACAAGCATGGGCGAACCATATGAGCCATCGTTTGTTTAACAAGCTCGTATTGAGAGGCATCGGGCAAATCGCGGAATAATTCGCGATAGCGGACGATGAGGTGAATATTCATCGACATCGTGATGATCAGCATTAAAGACACGAAATTCGAGGAAATTACCGTGACTTTCCAATTGATTAAACCGAGCAGGCCTAGCATCAAAAAGGCAGCGAACGAGCAACTCGCTAGCGGCAATATCACCCAGCGTGCTTCGCGAAAAATCAAAGACAGCATCAGGACTAAGAAGACGAACACACCTATACCGAAAACAATCAGGTCGTTTCCGATATAGGAAATCATATCGTCAACAATCATCGGCAGACCGCCCAAATGCAGTTTGGCGCGATCTTCGTACTTGGCCATAATTGTGCGAATATCGGCGACGGCCTGATGGTTTTGATTTTCTATCGCCGTTTTGGTTTGTTGATATTGTTGCTCAATACGCGCCAATTCAACTGCTTCCGCTTCTGTCCAGACCTCCGTACTTCGCTTGTACCGCAGATCATTACGTCGCCGCTGCAGTTCTGCATAATCTTGTTTGTCAGCAAGAAAAATTTGTAGGGCCGTTGTCGTTCCCGCAGTATTGACGACCAGATCACTATATATCGGACTGGTCGTTAGTTCTTTTCTGGCTTTCTCAACGTCGACATCATCTGACTCTAGCAGCCGAAAATTTTTCGCAATCTGTGTTAACGAACCTTCGACATTTTTGACTAGAGGCACATCTAGCATTGAATTCACACTGCTAACCGACTCTAAGGCGTCTATTTCATCCCGCAGTTGGCCGACAAGCTCGATGGTGTCGGGCGCGAAGAGGTCCCCTTTTGGGGTAACCGTGACGAATAGAAATTCTCGCACGCCGTAGCGTTTGATCACGTTGGTATAACGCCGGAAATCCTCATCGTTCTCAAGCAGTAATGAATCCGACGACGCGTCGAGCTTGAAGTGGATAATTTGCGTGCCAAACCCAATGAGGAGTAGGGCGAGCAGTGCCAGAATAATTCGAGGGTGTTTAAGAATGACAGATTCGTAGATGCTAGCGATTAGATTACTCATGGTGTAGCGACGGTTTCAAGGTTCCTGGTTATTTTTCCTTAGCAATGCCGAGCTCACAGGGAATCCCATGATCGCGGCGAATACGAAGGGGCCGCAGCAGCCCCGTAATCATACTCGTTTAACTGCAACTAGCCCAACCATCGTTATGCCTTTACTAGGCTCGATGCCAATCTGCTTACGATGCAGAGAATAGGGTAAGCGAATCCACGCGAATTGGGCTTTTTTTAGTGCTTAATAGGCAAGACCCCTCGTATTGGGCCCTAGTTGCTTAGGTATAAAACATTGAAAAATATGATTAATTGGGTATTTCATCGAAATCTATTATGCGACAATTCGAAAACGCTTGTGACGCAATCGCGACTAACTGTCCAAACTTGCGGTGCAAGCAATAGAACCTGAAGAGCCCTGATTAGAAACTCATTTTTTTCAGATTCGAATATCTGTCCCTCGGACCTACTAGTGATTGCGTGAAATGCTGGACAACAGAAATAAATCAGAAAGCAATGCGATTCGGCTAAAGCTCGACGGGATCACGCCTATGGACAAACAATCAGTCGAGCAATTTAAGTTACGCATACTGCAGGAGAATGCCCGAGACGGCGGGTTTGCCTTAATGATGGCCTGCGTGGTTTATGCGGCACTGTTGGTCAATCATCTCGAAACTAAGCTTGTGGTACCTTGGTTGATGGTTGCGGTTACGCTTGTCGCCTTGCGCTTCACCATTATCGCCCGATATTTCGGTGCAAACGTCGGCGCCCGAACGCGATCCTTTGTTAGCACGGTCAAGCTGAACGTTGTTTTATTGGCGATGCTCGGGCTCATGTTTGGGATGACGCCGTTTCTATATGGCACTAATAACTATTTGATGCTCGCTTTCACCAATTTATGGTGCGCGGGGATCGCCGCAGCCTTATTCGTATCTCAGGGCGTGGTCCCGTCTATAGCCTACGCGTTTGCCATCCCTGCGCTCGCGCCGCTATTGGGCCTGTATCTGTTGAGCGGCGACATGGAATTAACCTTGGTTGGCATGGGCAACCTCCTGATCTTAGGTTTCCTGCTGATCTTCAGCTCGAGAATCCGAGAAGCTTTTTTGGAAGAAGTGATGCATCGGACCAAGTATGAGCGTCTTGCATCACACTACGAGGAAGAGAAGGCCAAAACGGAGTATTTGGTTAATGAACTGTATGACGAAGTAGAACGACGTAAATCGGCCGAAGTGCTGATTCGTAAAGCGCGCGAAGAGGCAGAAAACAAATCGAATTACGATTTTCTCACAGGCCTACCTAACCGACGGATATTTGAAAAAGCTTTAGCGCGCGAGTGGTTTCGTGCCATGAGAAATCGGGACTCGTTGTCATTAGTTGTTTGTAAAGTTGACGCATTTAGTGCTTACCGCGAGCGTTACGGTGTGCATGCGAGCGATCAATGCATTGTCAGAATTGCCGACAGTATTTCGGACAATAAACGCGGTGGAGACTTTCTCGCTCGTTACGGTAACGAGGAGTTTGCTTTGCTGTTACCGGGTGCCGACGAGATGGCGGCATTGGAAATCACTGAAAACTTGCGTCAAGCGGTATTCGATCAAACTATTTTGCACGCCGACGCGCCTATCGAGCGCGTAGTGACGGCGAGCTTTGGTGTCGGTGCGTTTATGCCAATTGAATCCCAACGCTACGGAGAGTTGGTGCAGGTTGCAGCTCAAGCCTTAAATCAGGCGCAGCGGAGCGGCGGCAATTGTGTGGTCACCATTAATGGCGCTGCAGCCGTAGATGCTGATTCTGGCGAATAACTATCAGCTTAAATTAGCAGTCGTCTTCGCCGTTTCGCGATATTGTCCTATACGCGTGCTTCGAGCGCCGCGATTCGTCTATCCAAGGGCGGGTGTGTGGTAAGCAGGTGTTTCAAGTTCTGCTTCAAGCCACCTGCGCTAATACCGAAAGCGGCCATAGACGCTGGAAGCTCCGCGGCTTGAGTTGATT
>JBCCFA010000006.1:0-23147 GCA_039029975.1 Pseudomonadota bacterium | reverse complement strand
CGAACATCAACCGCTACTTTGGAGCGGGTGATGGGAATCGAACCCACATCATCAGCTTGGAAGGCTGAGGTTCTACCATTGAACTACACCCGCATTCATGAACTTCAAAAATCAGCAATCAGTTAACTGAGTGGGTAGGCTATGACACCCACGCATTTTTGCTTGCTGTTTTTCATCGAGTAGTTCAGGCATTGCTCTTTCGTTCGCCAGTAACAATCCAAACTGGTCCGCTAACACTCACGAGTGCTGTCAGACTTCGATTCATGTTGGGAACTACCCGAACGCCGCGCTAGCTATGCAATAATTCCATCTCTCCGCAACTGGTGGAGGGGGGAGGATTCGAACCTCCGAAGGCATAGCCAGCAGATTTACAGTCTGCCCTCGTTGACCGCTTGAGTACCCCTCCAAAACGGTAGCCGGAAATTGTCGGAATTTTCGGCACTTATGTCAATCCCTGAGGGAAAATTTTAGGTCTAGGTAAACCCTAATTCAGCGCAACCAAGCACCCGATACGGCATGGCGAATCCGGCTTGGTTGACCCGGTGACTGGAGCTCTCCAGAAAGATAATAATCGACATCATCCATGAATTCTTGTTGCGCCGCAACAACACTCTCGAACGCTGGCGAGCCGTGACGATTAGCGCTGGTAGAGACCAAAGGTCCAGCGAGTCTCGCCAACTCGCGCGCCTGAGGATGCGCGCTGACGCGTAGTGCGAGACTCCCATCTGCACCTCCCAACCATGGGTAATCCTTTGATTTTTCTGGAAATACCCAGGTTGTCGGGCCCGGCCAAGACGTTTCAATATCGGGCCAAAGGGGCACATCTAGGGAGACTAATTGGCTCGCTTGTTCGATGCTTGCTGCCATCACCAAGTAGGGGCTAGCCGCCGCATCGCGACCTTTAAGCGCCGTGATTTTTTCAATCGCATCCGGAAAACCGATGTTACATGCGAAACCAAAAACCCCTTCTGTTGCGTGCACACAGATTCCTCCGTCCCGCAAAATCGCCGCACAGTCGCTGAGTAGATTGTCTTTCATGCTAAAAAGGGACTAACTGGTGACTAACTGGTGACTAACGGGACAGATTGGCCAGTTAGGCGCTTATCGCAGCTATCGGGCCAGAAAAACACTATTTTTTGCAGGTTCTCGTTTTGTCACTCGGCCAGTTAGATGGCCAATGATATTGTGACAAGATCAATCATCGCCAACTTTTTTCTTGGTCGTCTTTTTCTTAGCCGCGCGCTTTCGCTTGGGTCTGACCTTGGCTTTCGCTAGCATTTCAACACATTCTTCGAGGGTCAGTTTTTTCGGATCAGTTTCTTTAGGCACACGCGCATTCTTCTTGCCGTCTGTTACATACGGTCCGTAGCGCCCATTGAGGACCTTGATATTCTCAGCTTCGAAAATTTGGATTTCACGCTCGGCGTCCAGCTTCTTCTTCTCAGCGACGATTTCGGCGGCCCGCTCAAGCGTCACCGTATACGGATCGTCCTCTTTCTTGAGCGAGGCAAATTTGCGGTCGCCAAACTTCACGTAGGGTCCGAAGCGGCCCACATTGACTGACAGTTCATCTCCCTCGGCAGAAACGCCTAGCTCTCGCGGTAATTTAGTTAATTCCAGCGCTTCTTCTAAGGTGATTGAGTCAAGCCGCTGGCCCGGCTGCAAACCATAGAATTGCGGCTTTTCCTCGTCCTCCGCCGTACCGATGATGACGTATGGTCCATACCGCCCCATCCGCACTGATACGGGTTTGCCAGATTTTGGATGCGTGCCAAGTTCTCGCGCTTGATTAGCTTCTTGGCGCGTGACGTTTTCTTCTTTGTCTTGAACCGTCGCGGTGAAGGGATCCCAAAAGTTTCGCAGTAGCGGTTTCCAATCTTTTTCGCCGCGCGATACGGCATCTAGATCATCTTCAAGACGGGCGGTGAAATCGTAATCGACGTAGCTAGTGAAGTGCTTGGTAAGAAAGGTATTAACAATTCGCCCAATGTCGGTGGGATAGAAACGCTTACTTTCCAATTCTACGTATTCGCGATTCACCAATGTGGAGATAATCGAAGCGTAGGTAGAAGGTCGGCCAATGCCATACTCTTCTAATGACTTCACCAAACTCGCTTCAGAATATCTTGGCGGCGGTTCAGTGAAATGTTGTTCAGCGCGAATTTCTTTCAGGTCAACTAGCTGTCCTTCGGCGAGCGGCGGCAGAATTTTTTCTTTGTCGTCGTCTGCCTTCTTCGGATCGTCGGTGCCTTCACTGTACACGGCCAGAAAACCAGGATGTTTAATGGTCGAACCCGTTGCGCGAAACATGCCAATGCTGCCCGCACTTAAATCGGCGGAAACCGTATCGATGGTGGCATGAATCATTTGACAGGCCACCGTTCGCTTCCAAATTAGATCATAGAGCTTGAGCTGGTCGTCTTCCAAATGCTGCTTAATTTCGCTCGGGATTTTTAGCACCGAAGTCGGTCGAATGGCTTCGTGCGCTTCCTGCGCGTTTTTCGAGCGCGTTTTAAATGTTGGTGGCTCCTTGGGCACGTCGCCATCCCCATAGCGCTCTGCGATGAAGCCGCGAATCTCGTTGACCGCCTCTTGGGCTAGATTCACCGAATCTGTTCGCATATAAGTAATGAGTCCTTCAGTACCCGAACCGATATCAATCCCTTCATATAACTGCTGAGCGATACGCATTGTCCGCTGCGCGGTAAATCCCAATTTACGTGCAGCTTCTTGTTGCAACGTGGACGTAATGAAAGGCGGCGAAGGATTGCGCTTTCGTTGCCGTTTAGTAATTTTTTCAACTTTTAGTTTGCCATCGGCACCCGCCAACAAGGACGAACGTGCGGCGGTGGCATCATTCTCATTGGTGAGAGAAAACTGTTTTATTTTCTCGCCATCTAGTTCAGTTAATTTCGCGCTAAAAGGCGTATCTTCGCTGAGCGCGTCAGCATCTACACTCCAATACTCGCGAGGCACGAATTTTTCGATTTCATCTTCTCGCTCGCAAATCATGCGCAGCGCTGGGCTCTGCACTCGACCGGCTGATAAGCCGCGTTTGATCTTTTTCCAAAGTAACGGGGATAAATTAAAACCCACAAGGTAATCTAGCGCGCGGCGCGCCTGTTGGGCGTTAACCAGCTCCATAGAGATATCGCGCGGATCGTCAATGGCTTCCTTAATCGCACGTGGGGTTATCTCATGAAATACGACGCGGCTAATCTCTTTTCCTTCAAGTAAGTTTCTTTCCCTGAGTAACTCAACAAGATGCCATGAGATTGCTTCACCTTCTCGGTCAAGGTCAGTCGCTAGAAAAAGTTTTTCCGCCTTTTTTAGCTTCTTGGCGATTGCGTCGACGTGTTTGTTATTGCGATCTATCGCTTCATAACGCATTTCGAAATCGTGCTCGGTATCGACTGCCCCCTCTTTTGGCAGCAAATCGCGCACGTGGCCATATGAAGCCAGCACCTCAAAATCTTTCCCTAAATATTTTTTTATCGTCGAAGCTTTAGCCGGAGATTCGACAACTACAACATTACTTGCCATTAGATTTCGAAATGAACCTTTGATCAGTGAACGAAAGAATAGACATCGTCCATGACAATGTCCTCCATCCAAGCCAGAGAATGTTCATGTCCAGGTTTGTTGAACAGGACCATCAACACAATCCACTTAAGCTGCTCGATATCTACTTCCTCATTATCTAAGGCTAAAACGCGGTCGATAACAAGCTCGCGATTGTCCGGTTCCAAAACACCCACTTGTTCCAAAAAGTAAATAAAACCGCGACACTCGACGTCCAGTTTCATCAGCTCCTGTTCGGCAAAAACCCGAGTTGAGGTGGTATGAGAAGCCATTGCGCCGTCACCATGTTGCGCCGCAGTCGATAAATCTTCCAACCAATCGAGCGCACGCGTTACCTGAGAGATTTCAAATCCAGCATCTTTTAACTGAGTTTTTATTTCGTCTTGATCAAATGCAATGTCCAAGTCGTCGTCCATGTAGTTTTCAAATAAATAAATCAGTATATCGATTACAGATTGTTTCATTAGGACCTCTAGTTAGGGGTAATGCCGTGCTTTCTTATGCTGAATCCGATTCAACTGTTCTTCTAGACAAGTTGGCCGCGAACGTCGAACCGCCCACATTAACGAGTTTTAAGGTAGGCGTCCCCGGCCTGCGAAGCAACATGGCCGGACAGCTCAAGCGCCGACAGAATGGAGGAAAGCTTGGAAGTCGTCAATCCGGAAAGCGCGACTAATTCGTCAAAGCTGACACCTTCATGCCCACAAAAATCTAAAATTCGCTTTTCGAGGGCACTCAGACTATTTTCCTTTGCCCCACGGGGCGCGAGTTGCGCGGTCGGGAGTTTGCGATCAATCGACTGCCATTTCGCGCCCGGAAAATACAAGTTTGCGGTTCGCTTCAAACTTTCAACCAATACGTTCAGATCGAAAATGATTTGGGCTCCTTGATCTATTAATAGATTACAACCTGCCGCGCTTGGCGCACGTATCGTACCTGGCACAGCGAAAACATCTCGGCCTTGATTAGCCGCGTGGGTTGCGGTGCTCAATGTGCCACTCTGTCGCGCGGCTTCTACCACAATCACCGCAATACTAAGGCCGCTAATAATTCTGTTCCGCCGCGGGAAGTGATAGGGCTTTGGCGATGCCCAGAGAGGAAACTCACTAAGCAAGACACCATTTTCCGCAATTTGGCGCGCCAGGTGTTCGTGCCGCTTGGGATAAGTGACTTCAACGCCCGAACCGAGCACCGCAATCGTACTCGCCCCCGCATCTAGCGCCGCGCGGTGACACGCCGCATCGATACCAAGCGCCATACCACTAGTTACCGTGAACCCTGCCGAAGAGATCATCTCAGCAATATCGTGAGCGTTGCTCAAGCCGAGATGTGTGGCTCTGCGCGAACCGACCATCGCAACCTGCGGGCAGCTAAGTTGGTCAATCTGGCCTTTCGCAAAAATCACCCGGGGCGAATCCGGCGTTTGCCTCAACAGCGCGGGGAACGCAGCATCAGGGTAAAGTATGAGGTGATTGCCTGCCGCTTCAGCCCATGTGGTTGCCTTGTCTACCTCGGACCAGTTGATGGTCGAGCGCACTTCTTTGGCAATTGAATTGGCGATGCTGCGCGGGTCGCGACCGGCGACATCGCATTGAGCAATATAGAGATCTAGCGCTTGCGTAGCGAGCGCGTGGCGATTCGCAAACGTGAGTGCCAATCCAAGATAACCCTGGCGAGTATCGATGTTCAATCCTTTGTCCATCGCCTAACAGGGTACAAAAAAAAGGGCGCCGAAGCACCCTTTTTGATGAACGACGTTTATTTTGCCTACGGATTGCGGACTCTATCTGCAATATGCACTGGGCGTTGCGTGTTCATGACGAGGCCATAACTGACGTCATCAAACGCGCGAAAAACCATTAGCTCACCCGCGCGCTCTTCAGGTAGTTCGATCAGTACAGCTCTACCGCCTTTAGGCTCGTTGAAAAAATTATCGATGGAACGTTTGACGGCGCGAAGATCATTGGCGAAGGTTTCGAGTAGACGTCCAGACGCGGTGGGGTTATCTATTTCGGCTTGTTGTAACCTGTTCCACTCTGCTTCAGCGGCCACTGCGGTGCCGGTGCGATCCTTAACCACCTCGCCCTTTTGAAATATCGCCAGGACATTCCCGGGGACCAAGCCGTCTTCTATTCCTCTGTCCAGCACTACAACCTGGTACTGACCAATTTGGGACACGCCGTCGATCACGGAAATGATATTGCCATTAACATCACCATTCGGCGCGCTGGGGACAAAATCTGGATATTCATCAGTTTGTTGGGGCACCAATCGGTCCCCTTCTAGAATTTCGCGATTAGATCGTTGCACATAAGCGGTTGCGGGGTCGCCTAACTTGTCTAACACGACGTCAGCAATATGCATCGCTTCGTATCCCAACAACTCGCCAGTGTCACCGTCTCGATAAGCGCCGCCTGGCCGAAACACGGAATACTTATCTGTGCTTGGCTGGCCAAGGCCACGAACATAAATTTTATCGCCAGCGGCAGCGGTGACTCGTCGATCTTGAGAAGCCACTACGTATGCCAGGCGATCGAACTCGCGTTCTCCGATTACCTGAGGTCGCGAGAGAAATTGATGGATCGCATCAAGCGGTATTGGCGCAACCCTGTCGTCATGTCGATGCGCTCGGACCGACGGCGAAAGTTTGACGTTGCGCCCGCCCAACCCGCGCTGGGACAAACTCAAAATGGGCTTTCCGTCTCGATAGGTGAGAGAGACCTGATCGCCGGGATAGATTAGATGAGGATTCTCGATCTGTGGATTCACTTGCCAAATGTCGGGCCATTGCCACGGGTGGCTCAGGAACATACCGGCGATATCCCACAGGGTGTCACCACGGACCACCGTGTAGTTGCCAGGGTGATTCGGATTAATTTGCACGTTGTCGGCAAAAATTGGGCTGATCCAGCTTAGCGTTACGAGCAGAACGACTAGCTGTAATTTCAGATTTTTTGTAGGCATCTCAATACCCTTACGTCATTTCCTTAACGTAGTTTAGCAGAAGATTAAGGAATTTCTAAATAGGCCGCTCCACAATCCGTTACGGGACATTTCATTGCGAGGAATCATCATGGATAATTGTGGTCTACGATGATGGGTAAGCTACCTATTTTCTCGTTCCCGTTCACTGTTCCTCTGTTGGATACACCAGATTAAATGGCAATTTTAGAGATTCTCCATTTTCCCGACCCTAGGTTACGCAATGTCGCTAGTTCCGTGGAAGAAATTACCCCGGAAATCAAGCAGTTAGTTTCAGATATGTTTGAAACTATGTACGCCGCACCCGGTATTGGTTTGGCCGCCACCCAAGTGAATGTCCACAAACGTATCTTGGTTGCGGACGTCTCGGAAACCCGTTCTGAGCCAATCTGCCTGATTAATCCTCGAGTCGAAGAATTAATTGGCACCGAGCAAATGGAGGAAGGCTGTTTGTCAGTGCCCGGCGTCTTTGAGCTCGTAGAACGCGCCGATGCCATTAAGGTGACTGCCCTGAATGAGCAGGGAAAGGAAATCACGCTTGAGACCAACGGGTTACTGGCCGTTTGCATCCAGCATGAAATCGACCATCTCGACGGCAAATTATTTGTCGATTACCTATCGCAGCTGAAACGCAGCCGAATTCGGAAAAAACTCGAAAAATCGCAAAAAGTGGCCGGCTGATCCGGCGTCCGAAGTTTGAATCGCGGTCCCAAACTGAAAATTGCTTTCGCGGGCACACCAGATTTTGCCGTGCCCGCGCTGCGGCGGCTGTGCGCGTCGGACGCTTGTCAAGTGTTGGCGGTTTACACCCAACCTGATAGACCGGCCGGCCGAGGGCGAAAAGTAAGAACGAGTCCCGTCAAAGAATTCGCGATCGAACAAAATATTTCAATCTTCCAACCAACGAATTTTAAACGGGCCGAGGACGTCGAAGAGTTTCGCGCTTTAAATTTGGACGTGTTGGTTGTTGCTGCTTACGGTTTGATTTTACCAAACGTCATACTGGATGCTGCGACCTATCCAATAAATATTCATGCCTCACTGTTACCTCGTTGGCGGGGAGCGGCACCGATTCAACGCGCCATAATGGCCGGCGACAAAACTTCTGGTGTCACGATCATCCGCATCACAGAGAAGTTAGACGCCGGTCCGATGTGGCTTACCGTTGGTTGTCCAATTTCCATTAAAGAGACCGCCGGAACCTTGCACGATAAGTTGGCCGCGCTTGGTGCGGACGCGATCGAAAAATCAATCGAGCTGATTGTTACGGATAAGGTGGTAGAAATATCGCAACGAGAATCAGAAGTCACTTACGCTGAAAAAATTACGTCTTCTGATCGCATCTTGGATTTCACTTCAGACGCGGAACATCTACTGCAGCAAATTCGCGGTCTCATGCCATCGCCGCTGGCGTCCATCAGTTTAGCGGGTCAAGATTGCAAAATCGGCGAAGCGGAAATTCAAACGGCTGCTCATCAATCAGCGCCAGGTTCTATCGCTTTCGCCAATAAAACGGGTATCGGTGTGAACTCGCGTTCAAACATTTTGAATATCAAGGCGCTTCAACCCGCTGGCAAAAAAATGATGCTGGCTGCCGATTTCGTCAACGGATACGGTGCACAACGAATCATCGAATTAGGTACGCTGTAGTGGCGAATACGCGGGCGCTAGCCGCGCAAACTTTAGTCAGAGTCATAGACAACCGACAAAATCTAAAAACCGCGATGCGCGAACTACCGGCAGAACTTTCGGCTCAAGATAGTGGGTTCGTCCAAGAACTGACCTACGGGGTTTGTCGCTGGTATTTCGCGCTTGGCCATATCGTATCGACGCTGGTATCAAAACCGATTAAAGCAAAAGATAACGACATCAAATATTTGATGATGATCGGTCTCTATCAAATTATTCATCTAAGTACGCCAGACCATGCTGCGGTGAAAGAGACCGTTGAAGGTGCGGTATTGTTGAAAAAATCCTGGGCTCGTGGTTTTTTAAACGGATGTTTGCGAACCGCGGTAAGGGATAAAGCAAAAATCATCCATGAACAACATGAAGCAAAAATAAGTAATCAACCGGATTGGTTTTTCGCAAGCATCACTAAGGACTGGCCGACACAGAGCTCGGCAATCTTAGCGGCCTATAACGAACGCCCGCCAATGACCTTACGCGTTAACCCAGCGGCGACGAGTCGCGACAGCTATCTGCAGCAACTCGAGCAACGAGAAATTAGCGCCCGTCCAACAACCTTTTCAGAATTTGGCATCGTACTGCAACAACCGGTGGCGCCGGAAACATTAGTCGGCTTTCACGACGGAGTCGTGTCGGTACAGGACGAGGCTGCGCAGTTCGCTGCCACGCTACTAGCACCTGGAAAATCTGATTATGTCTTAGATGCGTGCGCTGCGCCTGGCGGCAAGGCTTGCCATCTTTTGGAATTAAATAACGATATTAACTTCACCGCGCTGGATATCAGCGAAGATAGGCTGAGTTTAGTCCGCGATAATTTTGCCCGCCAAGGCTTAAAAGGCAGCTTCTCGTTAGGCGATGCTCGAGAAATCGAATCCTGGTGGGACGGCGTACAGTTTGATCGAATTTTGGTTGACGCGCCCTGTTCGGCAACCGGCGTTTTGCGTCGCCAACCCGATGTCAAACTGCACCGCCAGGCCGACGACATTAGCCAATTATCGCAACTACAAGCACAAATCTTGGATGCGCTTTGGCGGACACTAAAACCGGGCGGTTCGCTCTTGTACGCTACCTGTTCCATACTCAAACAAGAAAATGACGAGGTGATTGCCGATTTTTTACGTACACATGGAAACGCTGAAGCAATCAATCTTGAGACTTTGTGGGGAACCCCAACCCAATTCGGCCGCCAAACTCTCCCAGGAGAGCAGGATATGGACGGTTTCTACTATGCGATGCTCGCGAAATCCGTGCTCAGCGCCGTATCGAACTAATCGTTCGCTTTTGCGACAATGATTGCACTGCCGTGGCAAGATAAGTAGCTGGCAGACGCAATGAACACAAAATTTTGCAATAACTTCATTCGCGCGTTTATCTTTTTGGCGCTTTCCCCGACAGTTTTTGCCGGCGATATCGTTATCGATAGCGCATCAGTCGTTGAATATAACGGCGGCCCCGTGGTGCGCTCGAAAATGGACTTCAAATTTAGTGATTCAGCGATTGAGGCTTTACAGAACGGCGTCGATTTGTATTTGGAATTCAACCTAAAAATAAAAAGATCGCGCAAATATATTTGGGACAAACGCGTCGCGCAATTAACGAAACGAATTAAAATCGAAAGGCATGCTCTGACCGATCGCTATGTTTTAACCGACTTATTGGATCAACAGCGGAGAATTTTCGAATCGCTGCAAAGCGCATTTTCTGGCATTAATGAGATGAGCGACATACCTGTCGGTTCGTTCAGCGAGCTCGCGGAAGATGAATACCGTTTAGCGGTTCGTGCTCGTTTAGATATTGAATCATTGCCTGCGCCGTTAAGACCGATAGCTTATGTCTCGCCATCATGGCGAATGTCCAGTGGTTGGTACGAATGGAACTCGGTTTACTAAAGAGTCGGGGCTCCGTCATCTTGGGAATGTCTTTGTTAGGCATCTCTCTGCTTGCTTCGCTTGTCCTAATGAGTGCCGCAATTCAGAACTCCGGCAACTTCGGCGCGATGTATTCAATTCTCCTGGTGACTAACACACTAGGATTATTAGCCTTCGCAACCATCATCATTTTGAATCTTCGCCGATTGATTCGGCAGCTGAAACGCTCAGAACCCGGCGCTAGGTTAACGCTAAGAATGTTAGTGATTTTCGTCGCCCTGTCGATCATTCCACTATTGATTCTTTACGGGTTCTCCTTAGATTTTCTGAGAAGAGGCATCGACAGTTGGTTCGATGTAAAAATTGATAGTGCGTTAAATGATTCACTAGAGCTTTCTCGTTCGGCTTTAGATTTACGCATGCGCGAGGTGCTCGAAGAAACGGAACGCATGGCCGTAGAATTGGGGCAAGGACCACAAGATACAGGTCCGATTAACTTCGACGTACTTCGCAATCCTGACAGCACTACCATTTCAAATATTCTACCGAGCATTAGCTTGGATACGTTGCGCGAGCGCAGTGGTGCCGAAGAATTATCGTTAATTTCTCGAAAAGGCCGCCTATTGAGCAGCAGTAGTGGCATTCACGCAAACGCGATATTACCGTCTTTACCAGCGGATACGGTGCTACTCCATCTTGCGCAGTCGCGCAGCTATATCGGTTTAGATCCCGTCTTTGACACTGGCTTGTATATTCGTGTCGCGGTAAATGTGCCAGACGTGGTGGTCACATCAGAACGTCGCATACTGCATGCCTTGTATCCTGTTTCATCACGAATGAGCCAACTAGCGGATAGCGTTGAAGCCGCATTTGTTCAGTACAACGAACTGAACTATCTACGGGAACAGTTAAAACTCTCGTTCGCAATGACTTTAACCTTAGTCTTACTGTTCAGTATCGTTACCGCGCTTTGGGCAGCAATCTATTCAGCAAGACGCTTAGCGCAACCGATTCGCGATTTGGCCGCGGGCACCGCGTCGGTGGCAGCAGGCAATTATGCGATGAGTTTACCGGTACAGAGTAATGACGATATGGGTTTCTTGGTTCGCTCTTTTAATGACATGACCAAACGCGTCGCGATTGCACAAGCCGAAGTAAACGATCAGCATAAATATCTTGATTCCATTCTGGGACAGCTTTCCGCCGGCGTTATCGCTTTAGATTCCCATTACCGGATTGATAAAATCAATAACAGCGCATGCGAAATTCTCGGTATCGATGCCGCTCAGGTCGAGAAAAAGACCCTGACCGATTTGGTTAAGTTCCGTGAATCACTGCGTCCTTTCACCGATGCACTCACACTTTTTATCCAAGATGACGTAGCCCGATGGGAACAGGAAATCGCCATTTTTCGTCGTAGTGGACGACGAGTATTGATGTGCCGCGGCACCCAGATGCCGCTAGCAATCGAGGAAGACTTCGGCTACGTAATTGTGTTTGACGATATCACCGCACTAATACAAGGAGAACGCGACACCGCGTGGTCTGAAGTGGCGCGCAGACTGGCACATGAAATCAAAAATCCACTGACCCCAATACAACTGTCTGCAGAAAGACTACGCCACAAATATTCGAAGAAACTTAGCGGCGATGATTTGCAAACGCTTGAACGATTGACCAATACCATTGTGCAGCAAGTAGACACGATGAAATCAATGGTCAATACTTTTTCCGACTATGCGAGACCGCCAAAAATCAACCTGGAACCGACTAACTTGAACGAACTAGTCGGGGCGGTTGCCGAACTCTTTGAAACGGCCCACCCGGGCGTGGAATTCGACATCGCTCTGTCCCCAGCGCTCCCGGAAATGAGCCTTGATGCGGCCCGATTTCGCCAAGTAATGAACAATTTAGTCAAAAATGCAGTCGAGGCATCGTCTCAGAATGAAGCCAAGCGATGTAAAATTTCAACCCATCTTGCGCTAACCGAAGGCCAAGAACGACACGTTGAAATCATGGTGGAAGACAGTGGACCTGGCATTCCAGAGGAATTGTTCGAGAATATTTTTGAGCCTTACGTGACTAACAAAAGTAAGGGAACTGGATTGGGTCTGGCGATTGCAAAAAAAATCGTTGAAGAGCACCAAGGAGAAATATCATTGTTTAATGCGTCAGATAGCGGCGGCGCCGCGGCGATAATCCGATTACCCCTGGCGGATATAAGCGATACACTAGCGCCCAACATTACGAGGAAAGTTGGATGAGTGCTGCTCACATATTGGTGGTTGACGACGAGCCTGATATTAGGAGCTTGCTACAGGAGATTCTGGAGGATGAGGGCTTCTCCGTCCGAGTTGCCGAGAACGCCGCACAAGCTCGCGAGGCGCGCCGCGAGCGTCGTCCCGAATTGGTGCTACTCGACATCTGGATGCCAGACACCGACGGCATTACGCTGTTGAAGGAATGGACTGAGAATAACGAAATAGACATGCCAGTCGTCATGATGTCCGGGCACGGCACGGTGGAAACAGCGGTCGAAGCGACCCGACTCGGCGCCTACGATTTCATTGAAAAACCGCTGTCCATTGCCAAACTCCTGCTAACCATCCAAAGAGCGCTCGAAAACGAATCCCTGCAGCGAGAAAACAAAGTCCTACGTCAAGGTCTTATTCCGATCGGCGATCTGATCGGCGTTAGCGCTGCGATGGAAAAATTGAAAATTAATGCCAAAAGGGTCGCAGGGCACAGCACAGCGGTTCTCATTACTGGCGATTCCGGCACAGGTAAAGAAGTGGTTGCGCGTTATTTGCACGATCAAAGTCCTAGAGCCGATGGGCCCTTTATCAGCGTGGGCGTTGCTGGTTTAGCGCGCGAAAACCCCGATGCGGAATTATTTGGCATTGAACAAGATGGAAAAATAACTTACGGCTCGCTCGAACAATCTAACGGCGGCACACTTTTCTTAAAAGATATTGCGGATATGGATCAAAGCACTCAAGCACGGCTCTTGAGCGCACTGGAATCCAATTCGCTCCTAAGGGTCGGCGGCCGCGAGGCCGTGGAAATTAGCGTCCGAGTTATCGCCGCAACAAGTAAGAATCTTGCGCAAGAAGTTGCGGACGGGAATTTCCGGGAGGACTTGTTTTATCACCTCAACGTACTACCACTCAGCATCCCGCCGCTAAGGGAGCGCAACGAAGACATCGATAGTCTAACAACACACTACCTCGAGTATTTCGTCCAACAAGAAGGTCTAAAACCGCGTGATCTCACGGTAGGCGCAAAGACCAGGTTGCGTGACTACGAATGGCCCGGCAACGTTAGGGAGCTGAAAAATTTAATTCAGCGACTTTTGATCCTTGGCAGTGAAGATGCGATCAGCGTCTCCGAAGTTTCCAACGCATTGGGTATTCGTCCGGAAGCCCTGGGCGGCGATTCTTTACCAGGGTTTGATCTGCCATTGCGCGAGGCCCGTGAAAAATTTGAGAAGGCGTATTTAGAATTCCAGTTACGCGCACTTGGCGGAAGCGTCAGCAAGGTCGCTGAAAGGGTCGGCATTGAGCGAACTCATCTTTACAGAAAGCTTCGCAGTCTGGAGATTGATCCTAAGCAAATTAAGGAAAGCGGAAGCTAAGAATCCGCACACTAGTCCGCTAAATCAATGAAGATAATCATCCTTGGTGCAGGTCAGGTCGGCTCTTCAGTCGCGGCCAACCTTTGCAACGAGGCTAATGACATCACCATCATAGATACCAACCCAAACACGCTACAGAATCTTCAGGACAGGTTCGATTTAAGAACGATAGTGGGTCACGGGTCTTACCCTGAGGTACTAACGCAAGCCGGCGCACAAGATGCGGACATGATTATTGCCGTCACCAACAGTGACGAGACGAATATGATTGCCTGCCAAATTGCCTACACCTTATTTCGCACACCCACCAAGATTGCGCGAATCAGAGAAAATCAATACCAGAATCACAATGAGCTGTTTGCGCAAGAAGCTTTACCCATAGATGTCCTGATCAATCCCGAACAGCAGGTTACTGATCACATTCGTCGACTGATCGAATTCCCAGGCGCGTTGCAAGTACTAGATTTTGCCGACGGTCGGGTGCAGTTGGTAGCAGCCCGCGCTTTCTACGGCGGACCTTTAGTAGGCCACCAGTTGCGTGAGCTTCCAGAGCAATTGCCTGGCGTTGAGACTCGGGTGGTAGCGATTTATCGGCGTCATGAACCGATCATCCCGCGCGGCGACACAGTAATTGAAACCGGTGACGATGTTTTTTTTATTGCTGCGCCGAAGCACATCCGCTCCGTCATGAGTGAGTTTCAACGCTTGGATTCCCCAAACAAACGGCTTGTGATTGCCGGCGGCGGCAATATTGGCAAACGCTTGGCGCTTGCCTTGGAGAGTCGATGCAATATAAAAATCATCGAAAATAATCCGGAGCGAGCGCAACAAATCTCGGAAGAACTTGAACATTCTTATGTGCTGCTTGGTGATGCCGCGGACGAAGACTTGCTTATTGAGGAGAACATCGACCAAACCGATGTCTTTTGCGCACTGACCAATGCGGACGAGGCGAACATCATTTCATCGATGCTTGCCAAACGCTTGGGCGCCAAAACGGTCATGGCGTTAATCAATCGGGCCGCTTACGTTGATCTTGTCCAGCGCGACATCATCGATATAGCAATTTCCCCACAGCAGGCGACGATAGGCAGTTTGCTCGCTCACGTCCGGCGCGGCGACGTCGTTAAAGTACATTCTCTGCGCCGCGGAGCCGCTGAGGCCATTGAAGCAATTGCCCACGGCGACAGAAACTCTTCGCAAGTAGTTGGTCGCACAATTGAGGAAATAGAGTTACCGCCTGGCACTGAGATTGGCGCGATCGTTAGAGACGAGAAGGTGATCATGGTGCATCACGACACGCGAATCGAAGCCGAAGATCACGTCATTTTGATTGTTACCAACAAAAAACACGTCCGCGACGTTGAGCGTTTGTTTCAAGTCAGCATTACCTTTATATAGGGAGCTGGCTATCAAAGTCATGAATTTGAATTTTGCGTTCCCTCAGCAGAACCACGCAAACCACTAACGCATGCGATTTAAAGTTATCCAGAAAATTTTAGGCTTGCTGTTAGCAGTCTTTAGCATCACGCTGTTGCCCCCTTTGTTTATCGCCCATTGGACCCGTGACGGCGCCGGCGATGCCTTTGCCATTACCATTGCCGCAACTCTGATAGCAGGTTTGGCACTGTGGCTTCCGGTTCGTCACAGTGCCAAAGAAATGCGTCTGCGAGATGGTTTCGTCGTGGTGGTGCTGTTTTGGACCGTGCTCGGGATAAGTGGCGCGATACCTTTTATGCTCGTCGATTCCCTAAAGATGGCGCCGACCGAGGCGATTTTCGAATCTATGTCGGGCTTAACAACGACTGGTGCCACCGTAATTGTTGGACTGGACTATCTCCCACCGTCGATCTTGTTTTACCGCCAGTTATTACAATGGTTAGGCGGGATGGGAATCATCGTGTTGGCGGTAGCCATCTTACCCATGCTCGGTGTCGGCGGGATGCAACTCTATCGCGCCGAAACACCGGGCCCGATGAAAGACTCAAAACTCACGCCGCGTATCACCGAAACCGCCAAAGCGCTTTGGTATATCTATCTAAGCCTAACGGTGATGTGTGCCAGCGCATATTTCCTTGCTGGAATGAGTTTATTTGATGCCGTATCTCATAGCTTTAGCACAGTGGCCATTGGCGGTTTCTCTACGCACGATCTCAGCATTGGCTATTTTGATAATGCGCGAATCGAGTTGATCGCCGTATTTTTTATGCTGTTATCTGGCATCAACTTCTCGCTACATTTTCTCGCCTGGCGATCGCGTACCGTGGTTCACTATATGCGAGATTCCGAATTCAAGATGTATATTTTTCTGCTGGGTTTGGTTTGCTTAATTTCAACCATTGGTTTGTCAATGACAAACACATCGGATTCCTGGTTAAGCTCGCTACGGCAAGGCTTATTCCAAAGCGTATCAATCGGCACTACGACGGGTTTTACGACAACGGCATTCCAAATGTGGCCCGGTTTTTTACCGCTGCTATTGATCTTCACCAGTTTTGTCGGTGGCTGCGCGGGTTCAACTGGCGGCGGGATAAAAGTCATTCGTTGCCTGCTTCTCTACAAACAAGGAATGCGAGAAATTCATCGCTTAATTCATCCGAACGCGATCATGACAATTAAGATGGGTGGGCGCCCGGTGCACTCCCGGGTTGTAGATGCCGTCTGGGGATTTTTCGCAACTTACGTCGCCGTGTTTGGGATTCTTCTGCTTTCCTTAATGGCCACTGGCCTGGATCAGGTTACCGCTTTTTCCGCGGTCGCTGCTTGTCTAAACAATTTGGGGCCGGGGCTTGGCGAGGTCAGCTATCACTACGGTGAATTAACGGGGGTTGCCAAACTTATCTTGAGTTTTGCTATGTTGCTGGGGCGATTGGAGATTTTCACCCTATTCGTGTTGTTTACGCCGGCATTTTGGCGCGCTTAATCGCAGAGACTTTTTCGAGCAAGAAAAATTAATTGAGCCTAAGCGAGCCGACCAACTCTTCCAAAGACTGCATTTCGTGGCAGAGCAAATAATCGCTTATCACCCGATTTATTTCCGGACAAATTAGTGGCTCATAAAAAAGTCCTGTCCCCACGCCTACGGCTGCAGCGCCCGCAATCAAAAACTCTAGCGCATCGGTGGCATTCGCAACGCCGCCTTGACCGATAATGTCGATGTTGTGCGTTTTCGCAACTTGATAGACCTGGTGGACCTTAAGCAGCGCAATAGGTTTTATTGCCGGCCCAGATAGTCCTCCCTGGTTATTACCAATAATCGTCCGTCGCTGATGCACGTCTACTGCCATGCCCATTACGGTATTGATTACCGCAAACCCATCGGTACCCGCTTCGATACAGCGACGAGCATTCTCTGCGATATCGGTTTGATTCGGCGACAGTTTTGTGATGATTGGTTTTTTGGTGACATTTCGACACGCGGTAACCACCCGCGCTGACATATCCGGATCGTTACCGAAAGTAACGCCGCCTTCTTTGACATTGGGACAAGAGATATTAATTTCAATCGCATCGATTGGTGAATCGTCAAAAATTTCGGTCACGGCGGCATACTCTTCAACCGTTGAACCTGATACGTTGGCAATGAACTTTGTCTCGTTAAAATCCAGGTTCGGTAATATTTCATTCACCACATGGTGTGCGCCAGGATTTTGCAGACCGATCGCATTCAACATACCATCGGCGGTTTCGAATATTCGATGCGGTTTGTTACCGAGTCGAGGCTCTAGTGTTGTGCCTTTCAAGCAGATTGCACCAACGTCGCGATTCGAAAAACCTTCGACCCTTGTATACTCCTCTCCGAATCCGACGCAACCAGACAATAGAACCAGCGGCGAAGAGAGTTCCATGCCACATAAGTTTGTTTTCACGTTGTCTGGATTTCGAACTGCTGTGTCCACATATTTATCCTGAATTTAATCGATCATGTTTCATATCGCACTATTCGAACCGGAGATACCGCCGAACACGGGCAACATTATACGCCTTTGTGCAAATACCGGTGCGCACTTACATCTCATTGAACCATTGGGATTTTCATTGGACGATAAATCACTACGTCGTGCCGGACTGGATTACCGCGAGTACGCTAACGTCAACACCTATAAAGATTTTGTTGCCTTTAGGCAGAAGTTTTCCGACCAGCGAATATTCAGCTTAACCACAAAAGGTCAAACATCATGTTATGACTTTACGTACTCAGAAGGAGATGTTTTTTTATTTGGACCAGAAACTCGGGGTCTACCACCTGAGATTCGGGACGCTTACCAATCACTCAGAATTCCGATGCGGACAAATTCCCGTAGCCTAAACTTATCCAACGCGGTAGCGATCGTGATATACGAGGCGCTTAGGCAAACTCAGTTTAACTCGCTGTAACTAATTTGCTATTTCGGAGCCTAAGTCTCGCGACATCAACAAACTGACTGCTTCTTGGGGTGATATTTCCTCTTTCACAACCCTGGCAACTTGTTTGGCAATGGGCATTTCTATGCCGTCTCGGTTCGCTACTTCGTCAAGCGCAAGCGCGGTTTTTGCGCCTTCGACAACGCCAATATCCTCGATCGACTTAGCAACTGAATTGCCATTAGCCAAACTAAGCCCAAAGCGCCGGTTGCGGGAAAGATCGTCGGTGCAAGTCAGGACCAGATCACCTAAGCCGGATAAACCCATGAACGTTTCTGAACGCCCACCACAATGCCCGCCCCAGCGAGCAATTTCAGCAAGTCCTCTGGTAACAAGCGCGGCGCGGGCGTTTGCGCCCAAACGTAAGCCATCGGCAATACCGGCAGCGATCGCGATCACATTTTTCACCGCGCCGCCCACCTCTACGCCAATAACATCGTCACTGGAGTACGGACGAAAATAATTCGTATGAAAAGCTGCGACTAATGAATCTAATAGTGCACTATTTGCACTCGCAATCGTAATGGCGGCCGGTAATCGCGCTGCAACTTCTTTCGCGAAATTTGGTCCTGAGACCATCGCAAAAGGCATTTCACTTCCTAACTCACTAGCCACCAGCTCATGCGCAAGTGTATGGGTATTCAATTCGATCCCTTTGCTGGCAAACATGACGCCGGCAAAATCTCGGGATAAGTTTTTTAGTTGCCCGAGCGCGGCCCGCGCGGTTTGGAAAGGAATAGCAACTAATACCAAGTTAAACGATATTTCGATTTCATCCCATGAAGTGACAGCGCTGATTCGGCCAGGCAGCTCGATACCGGGTAGGTATTTGTCGTTGCGTTTGATCTGAGTAATAGCGGTTGCGTGAGCGGCGTCTCGAGCCAGCAAGCGGACTTCGTTACCCGCGTCGGCAAGTACTATCGCGAGCGCTGTGCCCCAAGCGCCGGCCCCAATAACGACGATGCGTTGTTCAGTCACCTAGTGGGTTTGCGTTTCGCCCTGTTGTTGCTGACGTCGCTGCAGTTCCTGAGCGTACAGTAGATCGAAATTCACGGGCGATAGGAGTAGCTGAGGAAAACCGCCTTTCGTTACGACGTCTGAAATTGCTTCGCGAGCATAGGGGAAAAGTATGTTGGGGCAAGCAGTGGCTAAAATCGGCGCAAGATGCTCGTCGGGAAAACCATTGATATTGAAGATGCCAGCCTGCTGAACCTCAACTAAGTAGATACTCTTGTCTTCAACCTTCACTGTCACGGTGACGGTGAGGACAACTTCGTGATTGTTTTGGCCTAGGTCTTTGGTCGCATTGCCAAAGTGAATATCAACAGAAGGATTGAGCTGCTCGGTGAAAATATCAGGTGCATTCGGCGATTCGAAAGAAAAATCTTTTACGTAAATTTTTTGTATCGATAGCTGGCCACCCTGGGCAGGGTTATTCGCTGCAGCTTCGTTTTCATTAGCCATAGATAATTTCCAATTTTTGATTCAGTATAGTGCTTATTCTTCGAATGTCCTGATCGCAAGATCAGCCGGCTGAGATTCTCTAAGATTTAGTTGTTGGTAGATTATCGCTACGCCATGCGGATATACCGCCTTTAAGGGAATGCGCCTGATCAAATCCGTTGCGCCGCAAGCTTCGCACGACTGCCGCAGAATTGACGCCGCCGGCGCAGTAGACGAGCAATGGCTGTGCTTTGTATTTTAGAATTTTGTCGTTTTCTGGTTTCAAATCTGCTGATTCAAAATGCTCTGCATTGACGATGTGTCCGCCTTCAAAGTCCGACGAAGCGCGCATGTCTATAGCCACAGCATCGTTCTGGTTTAGAAATGTCACTGCCGCTTGCGGATTTAACGCGATATTACCGCCGTCTTGCAGCAGATTCATGACCAGTAGAGTCACTACAAAGAAGAAACTGGTGACTAGCAAAAAGTGGTTGCCAGCAAATTCAATAAATTGATCCATGAAATATATTGGGTTTGTCAGTTAAAGACACCCTAGCGAAGGCGTCTAATTAGTGTGTTTTAGTTCACCAAAATTTATGTAAAACGCTGTTTCCGCGACAGTTTTTGGGAGCGCATATGATACACTGTAAGCACCAGCAGGTACCAACTCCGTAGCAATAGCTCAGGGTTAAACACTATTTACGGCGATCCTTGTAATGAACAATCCGCACCAACCAGTGATGCTTATCGTCCTCGACGGTTGGGGTCACAGTGAAGAGACTAAATTTAACGCGATCCACGCCGCGAACACCCCTGTTTGGGACAAGTTAGTCAAAGACTATCCGAACTCTGTCATCAATTGCTCGGGGACCGACGTTGGCTTACCCGCGGGACAAATGGGCAATTCAGAGGTCGGGCACATGCATATTGGTGCTGGCCGAACAATATTTCAGGATTTCACGCGGATTTCCAAAGCTATCGACGAAGGTGAATTTTTCACGAATCCTCAGCTGGTGGCTGCGTTCGAGCAGGCCATCGAAAGTGACGGAACCGTGCACATTTTGGGACTTCTCTCGCCCGGCGGTGTGCACTCCCACGAAGAGCATATTCTTGCACTGATGGAGATGGCGAAGAAACGCGGTATTTCTAAGCTCGCCATTCACGGTTTCCTGGACGGGAGAGACACCCCTCCACAAAGCGCTATGGCATCAATCGAGAACATTCTCTCCTGCTCGAAACAACAAGGTTTAGGTGACTTAGCTTCGATCTGCGGCCGCTATTACGCGATGGATAGAAACGAGAATTGGGACCGAGTTAAACGAGCTTATGAATTACTCGTCAACGGCGTTAGCGAACATCAGTATGCGAGCGCCGTAACGGCTCTCGAATCCGCTTATGAGCGCGGCGAAACGGATGAATTTGTTCAACCAAGTCTGATAACAAACGAAGGAAGGGTTCATCGCGTTGAAGATGGCGACGTCATAATTTTTGCGAACTTTAGAGCTGATCGCGCCCGTCAATTAACGCGGTGTTTTGTTGACCCCGGATTCGCAGGTTTCGAGCGTACCGCCGCGCCGGAACTCGGTCAGTTTGTTTGCATGACGCAGTACAGCGCTGAGTTCGATGCCTCGATTGCTTATCCCCCATTCGAATTGGCGAATACTTTTGGGGAAGTCATCGAAAAACACGATTTGCGGCAACTGCGTATTGCCGAAACGGAAAAATACGCGCACGTGACCTTCTTTTTTAACGGCGGCGTTGAGAGCACTTTCGCCGGAGAAGATCGCGCATTAATTCCGTCTCCAAATGTTGCGACCTATGATTTAAAACCCGAAATGAGTGCGGCGGAAGTGACCGATGAGTTAGTCAAACGGCTGGCTGACGGTTCGTATGACGCCATCATTTGCAATTACGCGAATGCCGACATGGTAGGCCATACCGGCAACTTTGATGCCACGGTTCAATGTATCGAGACGCTCGATAGCTGTTTGGGCCGAGTCGTTAGTGCGGCGCGAGCGGCGAGCGTGGATGTATTGATCACTGCAGATCACGGCAACGCAGAAAAGATGCGAGCCGGCGATCATTTAGACGATCCCCATACCGCACACACCAGCAATCTGGTGCCGCTTGTCTATGTGGGTCGACAAGGCAAAGTTTCGTCGGGAGGCTGTTTGAGCGATATTGCGCCAACGATGCTTGCATTGATGGGCGTAGAAATTCCCGATGAGATGACTGGACGTAATCTCATCGAACTAACCGACAAACGGCAGAACGCCGCCTAGGGAAGAGTCTGAGCCCGAGAATGAAGTTTTAACCAAATCGTTCAGCAGCATACGCGTCGGAAGGGAAAACATCGTGACCACCATTACGAACTAAGCGCTAATGTGCACTCACTCGAGAAACGCTAGACTGCCAGCATTCGTCCTAATCCTCATCAAGGTCTTTTTTCTCTCGCCCGTCTGGGCAGCCCCCAATTCCTTCCTCGAAACAGCGATTGATACAACGCTCGATACTAAACAGATAGCTTCTGAAGATGTTGCGCTAAAAGTCGACGCGATCCAGGAGATTCTTCTCCTTGCGAGAGAAATTGAGCGAAGCCCAAACAAAATTGCAAACGCAGAGCAATCCGACTCTGAGGCTGAGTCGTATCGCCACTATGTGTTGCGGAAGCTAAGCAATCGATTGAATGCGCTCTTAAGAGACCTTGATGGAATGCAGCCGCTTGGGCAAGGAATGATAGCAATCACCGCTGATGAGGTTAAAAAGTCACCAACGCCAGAAACCCTATTAGCGAATATTCAGGCGCAAAAATTTTCGAGCGAAGAAAAAAAATTCCAGTGGCCGGTAGACGGCAAGGATTTTTCCGCCCCTGGACAGCCGCTGCGACCCGGGGGGGCTAACTGGCCGGGAATTTTAATTACATCCTCGCCCGGCGCGAGCGTGCGAGCTATTTCATCGGGCGTGGTAGTCTACGCAGGAGAAATGAAACACCTTGGCCAACTGGTGATCGTCGACCATGAAGATGGACATTTGAGTTTATACGGGAAAAATGCAGAAATCGTTGTGAGGCAACAGCAAAAAATTACAGAGAACCAAGTGATCGGGAGTTTGGATGACTCAAGCAACAGCAGTTTGTATTTTGAGGTGCGGCGTAATGGCGTTTCGCTCGACCCGAGAGAAGTGTGCGTAGATTCGCTCTCGCGCTGATCGCTCAAAAGTGTCGATAATGACGCATGCTTTTGATGGTTAGTTCATCGTGGATTTTATCTGCTTAGGGCTTGGTACCAAGAAATTTGGCGTTAGAATGTGGGTAAATCGCCTGAGCTTATGTTTTCAATGGCGCCGGTATCTCTCAATGTGCTCCATTCCAATTGCCTTCGAGATTCACCTCAGCACACGAAAAGAATAAACTAATCTAATTTTTTGGTGTCGGAAACGAAAATAGATAAATAGACACAGATACCCAGTTATACGGATCAAACATGCAAGCAATCACTCATCAACAAACGTTCAGTTTTCCTAGCCTACGGATCAGTCTTCGACTG